>JBLIOK010000243.1:0-4110 GCA_047639735.1 Candidatus Krumholzibacteriia bacterium
ACGACTTTGTTTTTCTTCTTTCCAGAAGGTTATGGTGTTTCCCTTGGCGGGGTCTATGCTGTTTGGCTAGTGGTGCTGGTTATTCTCTACCCCTTTTGCAAGTGGGTTCCTAGAGTCAAAAGCAGGCGCAGAGACTGGTGGCTAAGTTACCTTTAGGCGGTTGAAGTTGGGATCAAAATGGATGACGAAGAAAATGCCCCGCAGCGTGCATCACGCCGATCATGGATCCGCCCGGGCCTTGGCGTAGTGGCCGTTCTTGTGGCTATTGGCCCCACATTCTCTGGTTCGCGAATTGGGCAAAAAGCCTGAACATATCCATGTCGTTCTGCAAGAGATTGAAGAAGAGAATTGGGGGTTCGCTGGAATGCTGACGGATGATTGGAAGAAAACCCAACCGCCCCGTTGAGTTTATCGACGAGGAATTCAGCACTGACCGAACCTTTTCTCGCAATGCCGTCATGTCGTAGAGTTTCTGGATAAGTCCGGCGAGATCCTTGCCAGCCCAGCTTTGCTCATGGACCTGAGTGTGCCATCGAGGTTGATTTCGTGGATGCAAACGGGAGCGGATTTCACCAGTTCTTGATACTTGGCTTCGCTGTCGACCAGTCGTTTCAAGGTCGCGCTTTCGTCACTCATGTCCTTGATCAAAACGGAAATGTACTGCCCGTCGGCATCTTCGGCGAAGGCCAGGGTTATTTTTTGCCTGCATCCCAGTTTAACAAGACTCGGATTGGCAGCGTGGTCATTTCATCGGCTAAAGCACCCGCAAGGTATTCTTGATGGTCCACTGAATGGGCAATGAACCGAGTCCCGCGCCTTAATGGGGTTACAACTTTGACGAGGCTCAGGATCGGTTTGCCGTTCACGACCGAAAAATCCACGCCCCGAATCTCACGGTGTTTGCTAGCAGAAAACAAGATTTCTGTGCCGGCTTGATTCCAATGCGGGGACGTACCGCCTTCACGCGAAACTTGCCATTTGTTTTTCAAGTCGGGCCAGTCTCGTATGAAAATTTCTGGACTGCCAGATTCGTTAGAAACGTAAGCTAACCATTTTTCATCGGGTGACAAGCGAGGGTCCAACTGGTCAAAATTATTCACCAGAATGGGTGTTATTTCTTTTGTATTCATGTCGAGCAACCTGATGGTCTGCACGCCAGTGGTTTCGTCCGGACGTGAAATCAAGGCTTGATCGGTGGTAAACCAATGACCAGCATTTTTGTATTCAACATAGGAGCTGAATTCCGCAACTATTTCAGCTGGCTGAGCGCCGCTGACCTGGTGGCGATACAATAATCCACCTTTGTCTGATTGCACGCCGTACATCACTTCTTTTCCATCTGGTGAAAAAGTGGTCCCCCAACAATCGTTGTCGAAACGAGATAATCTTGCCTGCGAGTTTCGCGACATATCGCCGACCCAGATTTGAACCGATCCTTCGTTACTCAATAGTCCAATAGAGTAACGGTTACCATCGGGCGAAAGGGCCAGTCCAACGACAAGTGAAGTTTCCACTGACAAGCCAGGTGTGGCTTCGCCATCTCGCCCCACTCGCATCAATTGAAAGTCAGTATCGTAGTTGGCGGGGTTATAGAATACATCGCCCTTGGCGTTCACGCTGGCGCCCAAATATCCGCTGGTTGAGCGAAACAAGAACGATTCAGCCACCACCTGAGGCTCGTTGGTAACTTTTCCTGCTGCTGCGTCAAGGTCCACGGCCATCAGTTTACCGCTTCGATAAAAGAACAGTTTACCGTGGGGCGAAAAGAACGAACCGGAAATGTCTCGTAATAGCTCGCGCGGTTCGGTTTCATCTAGGCTTCCTAAATAGATGCCGCCTTTTTGGGAACGGCCCGATTGCACGTTGCTCCATTGAGTGAAAATAAAATGTTTTCCATCGGGCAAGGCTTGCGGCCAACGGTGAGATCCATCGACCATTGTGCTGTCTACCGTTGTCACTCTCGATGTTGTGCCTCCATCGGCATCAATTAACATGATCCCTGTGTTGGTCCCTGGGGCGAACAATATTCTGCCGTCGTCCAGCCAAGCGCCTCCGCGCGGACTAAAACCGACCTCTTGGGTCACCACGCTGACAACACCCGATTCCAGGTGCAATTTTTTCATGGCGCCTGACGTAAAGAATCCTAAATAGCGAGAATCTGGGGACCAAAAGGGCCATGCGCCATCTGTACTGTTGTTCACATAAGAGTGGGTTCCGGTCTCTAGCGAATGTAAGAGGATCTGTAACGTACGCATGGAGTCCCGCAGCGAAACGGCCACCCAACGTCCATCAGGAGAAACGATAGGCGAGTAACCAAAATCACTTTCGGTGTGTTCGGGTAGAGTCAGGTCGTACTCTTGACGAAACCCAGGCTGGGGTTCGCTTCCTTTGTTGAACCAGGCGAAGGCCAATATCAGCAACGAAATGCCCACAGGAATCCACGGCGCGATGCGGCGTCCAGTTGGCTCCGGCGCCGCGGCCTGATCCGCCACTTCTTCGTCCAATTCTAGGATCGCGTCAGCCGCTGAATCCAAGCGACGGCGCGGATCTCTCTGCAAACACCGATTCAACATTTTCCGTACCGACGGTGACGTCTCCGCTGGCAAATCATTCAAGTCCGGGGCTATTTTGATCACCGAAGCGAGCACATCGGTTGTTGTTTCGCCGACAAACAAACGGCGACCGGTCAGCAATTCGTAAAAAATTGTGCCCAGTGCCCAAATGTCGGCGCGATGGTTCACGTTTTTGCCCCGCGCTTGTTCGGGAGCCATGTAGGCGGCGGTGCCTAATATCGTGCCCGCTTGAGTCATCGCAGCGGTTATGGTCGGCGACAGGCCCGGGTCGTTCAGGCTTTCGCTATCGGATGTATTTGCTCGAGCAAGACCAAAGTCCAATACCTTGACCACACCCTCTGAGGTCAGCATGATGTTGGCCGGCTTCAAATCCCGATGAATAATTCCATTGCGATGAGCTTCATTTAAGCCAGCAGCGACTTGCCGGATGATTTCGATCGCATCTTCTTCAGGCAGTGGGCCGTTTTCCAAATGGGCGGCGAGGTCTTTGCCTTCAACCAACTCCATCACCAAGAACCGGACATCGTCGATATCTTCAAAACCGTAAATAGCGCCAATATTAGGGTGCTGTAAGCTTGCGAGAGTCTTCGCCTCGCGCTGGAAGCGGGCTATCCGCTCGGCATCCTGCGCCATCGCGGCAGGAATGACTTTGATCGCCACATCACGATCCAAGCGCTTGTCTCGGGCGCGGTATACGGCACCCATGCCACCTGCACCCACTTGCTCGACAATTTCGTAGTGGGCAAACGATTTGCCTATCACACGTGCTCCTTCAGTAAGCCTTAGGAAGATCACAAAACAATTATAATGGGAGGGATGACTTATGAGATAGTCTATCACAATTAACTGACTATCGGAACAGCTAGGTCGGCCAACATTTGGCAATTATCGACTTTTCCAGTGCCGAAACTTTAAAGACTCTGGGTTCGTAAGCAGGAAAGATTGGCATCCTAAGCAAATCCTGAATGAGGGGACCGATTATGTTGAAAAAAATGATACTGACCTTGATATGTGCGACGGTGGTTGGTCAAATGGCCTTGGCCTCAACGGCAACAGAACCAGAAATTATTACTCTAGAAATGCAATGGGAAGCCGGCGCTGAGGGCGATGACGACGTGATATTTGGCGTGATTTCCGGTTTGGATGTGGACGCTGCCGGTAATGTTTATGTCGCCGACCGACAACTGAACTTGGTCTCCAAGTTCTCGCCCGATGGGGAGCACCTCGGTCCTCTTGGACGAGAAGGCGATGGGCCCGGAGAATACCGCCGGGTTGGCGACCTTTTTGTAACGGGCCCCGAAGAAGTAGGGGTCATGCAAAGAATGCCGGGAAAAATCAACACCCTTACGGCTGATGGTTTGCCCGGGCGCTCCATTGCCATCCCCAGTGGATTGACCGAAACTCCAGCTTATTTTTTTAACGGCCGAGTCGTTGGTGACCAAGTTTTGATCTTGTCTAACCAAATGCAACGCGACGGCGAGAGCATGTCGATCATCCGTTCTTTGGTGCGCGTTTCGGCTGAAGGCGAAGAGATTGC
>JBLIOK010000244.1:0-4069 GCA_047639735.1 Candidatus Krumholzibacteriia bacterium
GTGGTTCTCAATCTTGTGCAGAATGCGCGGCAGGCTCTCGGCGACTCAGGTGTTATCACCGTCACGTCCGAAATGCGGGCTGACAAAGTCGTTATTATAGTCTCGGATGATGGACCCGGTTTGCCCTCGGGGTGCTCCCAGAAATTATTCAAACCTGGCTTCACTACGAAGACAGCGGCGAATGGTACGGGTCTTGGTTTGTATATAAGCGGCAACATTGTGCGCCGCCACAACGGTGAAATCAATGCATCCAATCGGCCGGAGGGCGGAGCGGAATTTGTGATCACCTTGCCCTCGACAGCCTGATGGGGTTTTTCCGAGATGGCCTCTGGAATGTGACTCCAGCAGAGCGGCGCATCGTGCTGCTGATGGGCGCTAACTACTTTCTTCTGTTGCTCTTCTATTATCTTTTGAAACCCGTACGTGATTCTCTGTTTTTGATCGAACTGAATCCCAGTCAGTTGCCGTTGGTCTATATCCTTACTGCTTTGGTCGCGGCGCCAGTCACTGCGGCGTATGCGCGGGCGGGCTTGAAGTATCGCCTGGACCGGTTGGTTCTGGTCACGACCACGACCTTGGTGCTCAATCTCATCGCGCTCTATTGGCTCATACCTCTTGGAGGCAGTTGGCTCATCTATCTGTTCTATAGCTGGGTTGGTGTGGCGGCGGGTCTGACAACAAGCCAGTTCTGGTTGCAGGCCAACGTCTTGTTTGATGCCTCGCAGGCCAAGCGAATCTTTCCGGTATTGGGTCTTGGTGGCATCGTTGGTGCCTTTGTTGGCGGTGAATTCACAAGTTTTCTGGTCAAAAAAATAGGGCTCCCCGTTCATGATCTCTTGTTGGTGAGCGCGGGGGCTTTGGCCTTGACGGGTGGATTGGGTTGGTTGATCTGGCGTCAGCAGTCGCGGTTGACCGATAGCGCGGCGGACTCTGGCGTCGACACGGAATCAGAGTCTACAAATATCAAGGGCATTGGTCGTTCGATCACTCGCTCGCGCCACTTGATGCTCACGGTTGGCATCATCTCGCTGACGGTGATGACCGCCAGTTTCGTCGACTACCAGTTCAAAACCGTAAGCTGGCAAGCCCATCAAAATAGCGCAGATTTGACCGTCTTTCTTGGCCAATTTTATGGCCGGATGAGTTTGGTTTCGTTTCTCATCCAGCTGGTTCTGGCGCCGCGCTTGATCCGATGGGTTGGCGTGGGTAATAGTCTGTTGGTTTTGCCGGCAGCTTTGGTTGGAGGCGCGGCGGGCATGATACTTGTGCCCGGCTTGATGGCAGGCATGACTTTGCGTGGCATCGACTTCTCGCTCAAATACAGCCTGGACAAGACGAGCCGCGAGTTACTGTTCTTGCCCATTCCTTTGGCACTTAAGAAAAGAACCAAAGTCTTTATTGATATGTTTGTCGACCGATGGGCGCGCGGGTTGGCCGGCGGTTTATTGCTCTTGGTGACGGCATTATTCCCTTCGGGGCTACGTGCTGTTTCAGCGATGACCTTGGTGCTCGTTTTTGTCTGGCTTGCCTTGGCCTTGAAGATGCGACGAGCATATGTGGCCTCCTTTCGCTCGGCCGTTTCACGACGCGAGATTGATCTGAGTGCTTTGACAATCAGGATTGAAGATTCTGATTCTTTGGCTGTGGTTACCTCGTCGTTGAAGAGCAGCCATGAGCGTGAAGTGACTTACGCTCTCGGCATGCTGCAAGACGCAACTGGGTCGTCGCTGGCCGAGGCAGTGCGGCCTCTTTTGTCGCACGGTTCGCCCGAAGTGCGCCGTCGCGCCATCGATATTTTGGCAGCCAATCGTGAAGAAGTGGACGTCGAACGCGTTCACTTTTTGCTGCACGATCCCGATCTTGATACGCGGGTGGCTGCGGTGGCCTATCTCTGTGTTGACGAAGATTACACGGCCTTTCTCCAGCAACTTTTGGAGGCCGATGGAATGTCGCGCAATGCCGCGGTGGCCTATGTGGCGACACGTGACCCCGTCGAGGCGCACCGTCTTTTGATCACGCCAAAAGTCATCGATGAGATTGAGGACTGTGGAGATGTCGAGGGTTGCGAAGGGCGGCGGGTCTTGGCTGGCTTGCCCTGGTTGCCTCACGACAATGACGAAAAGCTGTGGCATAAGTTACTGCATAACGAAGACGCCGAGGTGGTTTCGGCAGCAATTGTTGGCGTTGGGTCGCGCGGGGACTTGGCTTGGGTGCCCTGGTTGTTGGAAAAACTGGCAGATTCGGAACACCGGGTGGTTGTGCGCAACACCCTGGTTGTCATGGCCAACCATCATTCCTCAATACTCGCCGATTTGGAATCGTACCTGGACGACAAGAATCAAGCTGTGCGACAACGGGCTGACGTCATAAGGATCTTGGCAGAAGTTCCCTTGCAAGCGAGCGTAGAGGCATTGATTCGCCGCCTTACCGCACGGCGCCCTAACCTGCGGTTTGAAGTTCTCAAGAGTCTGGGAAAATTGCGCTCAAGATTTACGAACCTTGCATTTGATGAAGCGATCATCTCTGGAGAGATTTGCGAAGAGGCGGGCCGCTATATCCAGACGGCGCGTATGGGGATGTTGTTGTCCGCTGAAAACGAATCTGAAAAACTGCTGCTTAAGAAGATTACTGAAACCCAACACATACGGCTTGAGAGCGTTTTTCGTTTGCTTGGATTGCTCTACCCCGCCAAGGATTTGCTGAATGCCTATTATGGCGTGATGAGCGGCCGGCGAGTACTGCGGGCCAATGCCCAAGAGTTTTTGGACACTTTGTTGACGGGCAATCATCGGCAGTTGGTGCTCGCGCTGTTGGACGAATCATCGGCCCACGAGGCTTGGCACACGACCTTGGTGGATTTAGGCGGAGAATTCGCCGAGCCTATCCGTAATGAAAAAGAAGCTCTGGCTTTCTTGGCCAACAGTTCTGATCCCTGGTTGGCGGCCTGCGCCGTCAACGCTGGAGCAACCGGAGTAAATCCAGAATCAGTCGCTTACCTCTCGAAAGATGAAGACGAAATGTTGTCATCACTGGAAAAAGTATTGCTCTTGCAACATGTAGAAATGTTCAGCACCTTGCCCTCTGATCAGTTGGCTGCTTTGGCGGAAATTTCACGCGAAGTGAGTCTATTAGCCGGCGATACGGTGTACCATGTGAATGATTCGCCTGACGGGCTTTATCTGGTTTTGGAGGGCTCTGTGCACTTGTCTCAGGGGGAACGCATGGTCTCTGTGGCTGGCCCACAAGTCAGCTTTGGCGCCTGGGCACTGTTCGATGATGAGCCTCGTGTGGTGTCGGCCGAGGTGATGGAAGACACTCGTCTGTTGCGCATTGGGCGCAGCGATTTTAATGATTTGCTAGCTGATGACGTGCGGATCGCGCAGGGTATTATTCGCACTGTCGCCGGAAAACTTCGCGAATTGGTTGAGAGAGCGGTTTGAGTTTCGGCTCTGACTGTGTATGATGGACTCAAGGAGGCTGAGATTGAACAAGCTAGCTGCTAAATTTAACGAGAGCGACGCGCACATCGTCCTGGTTGACGATGAAATGATGGTGCTCGAAACTTTGCGCACGTTTTTGGAGTTTGAAACAGAATACAAGGTCACGTCATTTACCGATCCAGAAGCGGCCATTGCCTTCGGGAAAGAAACCGACGTCGATTTGGTGGTGTCCGATTTCTTGATGCCACAAATCAATGGCATTGCTCTGCTCAGAGAATTTGGAGAATCTAATCCTTACGCGCCGCGAATTCTGTTGACGGGTTATGCTGACAAGGGCAGCGCCATCAAAGCGATCAACGAGGTGGGCCTATTTCAATATTTGGAAAAGCCTTGGGACAACGACCAACTGTTGGTTGTTTTTCGCAATGCCTTGGATCGCCGTTTTCTCTTCAAAGCTCTGCAAGACAAGATCGCCGAGGTGGACAAGGCCCAGGGGAAACTCTCTGGTCTGCAAGATGACATCTTGCGCACCTTTATCTAAACGGGGGCTGGCCTTAACGACGAAATTTCGGTTTTCTATTGCCGAATCTTAGGCGATGTCACCATCGGCACAGATGTGAATAAAATCA
>JBLIOK010000245.1:0-4068 GCA_047639735.1 Candidatus Krumholzibacteriia bacterium
GATTCAGCCGCGCGATCTTGGCCGGCGGCAAGACAAGTAGCAAGCCCCGCCAAGTGGAGGGCATGGAGATGATGACGGTTTCGAGTGTTGAGGCCGCTATTGGCCTGGCCTTGCTGCCGAACAAGCGCCAAGCCGGGAGCCGTGGATGAGCACACCGCTGCATCTGATCTTGCTTGCCGGTGGCGAAGGATCGCGCGTAGGCGGCGTGCCTAAACAGTTTCGTAACACAGATCGGGGTGCGCTTTTTGCCGTGAGCTTGCGCACTTTTTTAGGGCCAAGCACGAACAGCAACGAGAGATGGCATCTGTCGAGCGCGACGGTCGTAGCGCCAAAAGAGTGGCAGCAGCAAGTTCGCGAAGAGTTGGACACCTTTGATTTGCCGACGTTTGTGGCGGTGCCAGGTTCAACTCGCACGGCTTCGACTTGGCAGGCGACTTCGGTTTTGGCAGCACAGGGAAATCCAGAGGCTCATGATTTGGTGGCGGTTCACGATGCTGCGCGCCCTTTTGCCAGCCGCGAACTTTTGGCGACACTTGCCGTAGCCGCTCTGGATCATGGCGTGGCCGTACCGGGTCTGCCGGTGACCGATACGATCGTTGAATCTGTCGGTGAGGGAACTCGGTATTTGCAGCGCGATTCGTTGGTGGCGGTACAAACTCCTCAAGTCAGCACGTGGCATTTTTTTGCGGAATCACACCGCTGGGCCCATGAAGCGGGTCGCGATTTCACCGATGACGGCGGCTTGTTGGCCGAACGCGGGCACGCCACGGTGGTCGTTCCAGGAGAGCCGGAAAACTGGAAAGTGACCACGGCCAATGATTGGGATCGCGCTGAAGACCTTTTGCGCGAATGAGTTGGGCCTCAATGGGGCTGACTCGCAAGAAAGTTTTGGCCCAGGCCTTGCGGTCTCTATTGTACCCTTAGTATGCTTTTATGACACAAAGTTACAGATCACCGTGGAAGAGGATAATCCATGCTCAAGAGCCCATTTGCAAAAAATGCCCGCCGCCAAACAGTTTTGGCCA
Organism: Candidatus Krumholzibacteriia bacterium; assembly: GCA_047639735.1. Taxonomy (GTDB): domain Bacteria; phylum Krumholzibacteriota; class Krumholzibacteriia; order LZORAL124-64-63; family LZORAL124-64-63; genus JAGRNP01. The sequence continues at coordinate 1,026 of JBLIOK010000245.1, forward strand.
TTGCCGGGTTGATGGTTTTGCTGGTTTCAGCAACGGCAGGAGCGCAAACACTGCTGCCTGGCCTTGGTTTGAGTGCTGACAAAGATGTCTACGTCGATCGAATCGATGTCGAATTCGACCAAGATTTCACCATCTATGTCATGGCGATGAATTTGGATGGCGGAGGCGCGGTGAACCAACAACTCACGAGCATGCCGTGGGTTATTCACCAAGTCTGCTGTGGTGCCGTGGTGGAACTTATGGATGTGACCTTTAACCCAGCGATGCAGCACACTGGTCACCCGTTGGCGGGAATGGTCAGCACATCGGACAACTGCCTCGACCAGAAGCAGGTCTGGTTGGCCACCCTCACGGTGCGCATGGTCGTGCCAGCGACCGAAGAAATATTGTGGGCTGGTGGGCCTTTCGGTTCGATCACCGATTGCGAAGGGGAAGTCCCTCTGTTCACGGGCCTAGGAGTGACCATCGCAATGGTTGACGGCGAACCGACGCCTAGCGCACAAAGCAGCTGGGGTGGACTCAAGGCCGTCTATCGTTGAACAAGTTCTGAAGGACGAAATTTTGAAGCAAGGGCTCGGAACCATTCCGAGCCCTTTGTGTAAGTATGAGCTCTACCCCTTCTAAAAAGGAATGCTCATGAAAAAAATGCTTTTGCTTCTACCGATTATCGCGACTCTCGTTTTGGCTCTCGGTTCAGCCGCGGTCGCCCAAACAGAACATCCTCAGGCCGCTGATCAGCCTCAAGAGGCTGTCAAATCGTTTGCCGAATTCATAGCGCCGAGCGACTCGTTGCCACACTTGCGCTATTTTGCCGACAACAAAGCCACGCTCAATAATCGGTGCCCCGTGAGGCTTGTGCGCTTGAACCCCAGAATGGGAGCATCGTACGTTAATGATCAACCAGTAGGGTTCTGTTGACGCCCATGCGCTAGGGTCTTCGTGCAAGGCCCCGAAATCTGGCTCAATAACTTGGGTATTGACGTCGCGTGCGTGGTTGATCCATCAGCTTCAGCTATGCTAGATGAGGATCATCGCGTTTTTGTAAATTATGAAGCCTACTATTTGTCCAGTTCCGAGGCTCTCAAAGCCTTCGGCAAAGAGCCATGGCGATACACTGGCATGGTGACCGATCCGGTCAGCAAGGATCGCTTTCAACCAGGCGACAAGACCGTGAGCAGCGTCACCTACGGGCGTTTGTTCTACTTCTCTTCAAATGAACACAAGAAGACATTCGAAGCCTTGCCGAACAAATATTCGACTCCAGAAGTGCCATACGCTGGCCGGATGTAGAACACAAAAAGGGTGGCGCCAAAACGCCACCCTTTTTTATTTATCTCCTGAATAACAATCTTATTTGACGAGCGTCAACAACCTCGACTGAACTTGTTCGCCGATTTTCAAACGCGACAGATAACTGCCACTGGGCACGCGTTGTCCGGCCTCATTCAATCCATTCCATACCGCTTCGTACCGCTGGCCATTGGTTCGTTCGCCTTGCACCAATGTTTTGATCAGTCGCCCACGCATATCCAAGATTTCTAAACGCACAACCGAGGTCCCAGCACCATCTTCGAGTTCAAAGGGAATCCGAGTCATGGGGTTGAAAGGGTTGGGGTAGTTGGCCAGCAGCTTGTGGCCATTTGCTGGCACATCTGGCACCGCAGAGGTCGACAAATCGGCCACCGCGCTATCCAAAGCAAGCGTCATAGCGGCTTGGTCCCAATTGCCACGCCATTTGATAATGCCGTCGCCACCGATGATGAAGAAATAGTCGTAGTTGCAATTGTAATCGCTGAGGATTCCGTTTTGGGCGCCGTACATCAGGATGGGGTATTCAATACCGGAATTGTCGGCAAAAATCGCAACGAGACTTTCTGGACCATCCCAAGTGTCGATAGCTAAAGCCTGGACAGATTCTGCGGGGTAGGTGTTGATGAGGGCCTCCGAACCGGGGGCCAATTGGATGCAGCCGCCTCAGCTGTAGCCGACGATAAACAGCATCACCACTTTGCCCGAAAGTGAACTCAGGGTTTGGGTCGCGCCGCCACCTTGGTAAATTAACAAGTCAAAATCGGGGGCTGGTGTGCCAACATCGCCGGTAGCGGCCCAGGCCGTTCCGGGCGCTGATATATAGAGTGCGCCACAGAGAGTGATCATCAGGGCGATCGAGAGGATGAAACGGGCGGTTTTTTTGAGCACAGCGATTCCTTTACACGACGATATGGACCTGGTATTGACTCATTATTCGGTAAATATCAGCTTATGTCAGATTAGCGGAAGCGCAAGTTAGCGACTCAGTCCAAATCAGCGACCATGCGCCCGGTCTCGGAGTCGAGGTATAATTTGACCTGCCTATATAGCTTCAAACCTGCTTTTCCGGTGCGAATTCCTAGGATCAGACGATCAAAGCAAACACCCAGATCCGCATATTGCTCGGTGAGTGTGTCCAATCGTTCTTGCATCGCCTGCTCTTCGGCGGTGCCAGAATCCAATGCCGCCTGAGCTTCGGCCACATGGTAGGTTTTCAAGGCCAAAACCGAGAGCCGATCAATGATGCTTGCAGGCGATTCGCTGTTGAGTGGCGCCGCGGTCTCGATCGCGCCAGATTCTTGTAATCCGGTAAAAATGACGTCGTCTAGCTTGTCGACGGTTTGTACCCGGCGTCTGTTTGAGGCATCAATCGAACGTTTCACCGCGCCGAGTAAAGCGTCGCCGCCGCCATGGGCGCGACTGCGGTCTTCTTCGTGCCACTGGAAGGTATTGATCAGCTGCAATTGTTCGGCAGTGCGCGCCCAGCCTTCGGGTTCTTGCAAGGCCATGATCGACGTGCACGATTCCCAATCGCTGATGTTATCTTCCCGTTCGTGCCACAGCTTGATAACAGTGCCCAGCAGAAGGTCCACATCGGCGAACGAGGTGGGAATAAGTTGGTTGGAGGCGTCTGAGCTTGTCATCTTGGCCAATTCTTTCGCTGGGGTGAGCCTGGCAAAAGGCACGTCTTTACCGGCTTCCAGAATAAGTTGCCAACAGTGGTGGGGCAAGG
>JBLIOK010000246.1:0-4067 GCA_047639735.1 Candidatus Krumholzibacteriia bacterium
ACTGAAGTCGGAATACGGCCATAACCGGTCATCACGACAAACGGTCGGCAGGTCGCTTTATTCAAAAGTTGCTGTTGTCGTGCCCCTCCACTGAGCCCCGTTAGCCGCACATCCAGCAATAGGCAGTGATAAGATTCATTAGGAATCAATAATGCCACTGCAGGTAAACAGTTTGAAAATTGCTGCCACCTTTGATGCGGCCAAACTGTTGAGCCGACTCAAAAATCGCCGACCGGTGATGGATGCTGTAGCCCAACCACCAATGTTTCATCGACTCGCCGCCGGTGATGTCCCCAATATTCAGGTCTGCCGAAAAATCCAGAAAATTTAGCAGCTTGCTTGGTTCGTAGCCTTTTTTCGCCAACTGGGTCTCTTCCACATAGGGGATCGAGTTGACGTAGGACACACCTTCGGCGGCACCGAGTCGCAAGCGCACCGGCAATGGAATGGTGTAGAACATTTTGATGTTGGCCACGACCTCTTGGGAGTGGTCCTGAACCGAAGACTTCCAATGCCATACAAGGCCGCCGTTGACGAAAAGATCGATAGGCAGGCCGAACAGACGGTCGGTCAAGGGATGGCCGTAGAAGACAGAGGTCATCTTATTATTGAATTCATCTTTTTCTGCCTCGCCGGCAAATATATCAGCCAACGATGATGGGGTTGCCCACCCTTGCGCCACACGCCAATATGCCCTGTTGCTCACCTCTGGCTTGAGAGGCTTGCTGCGGTCACTGGAGATACCCAGGCCAAGATAGACTTCACTCAATCCGTCTTTATTTACGAATTCAGAGTCCCGCACCTGTTTGTCCAACAATGTGAATTTGGCCGCGCCATAGGCGTAAAGATTACTCACAAAGTGGTAGGTTCCGGCAAACCCTACCGACAAATCTCCGCCACCGGCGACCGAATTGCGATCGAGCCCAAAGTAGTAACTGTTGTAGGCCCTGTTTTTGATTTTGAGTTCGATATAGGGATGAAATTGGAAACTGCGGCTTTGCCACGAACTGCCGTATCGAATATTGGCGAGGCCGTTGCCCTCAAAGTCGGTCATCAACTCGAAGTCCAAATAAGTTGGTCCAAGAACTTCGTAGCGAGCCTGAAGACCTGCATCAATCGTGCTGCCTTGATATTCGTTTTGCAGTTCCGCGGGGATGTCGAAAAAATGCATCCGCCCCACAGCACTGAAGCGCCATTTGTTCGTACTGTACAGCAGCATCCCGCCCTCGGTGCCCAGAAAATAAACGCGTTCGCCCTGGTACCACATCATCGGGACCAAACTGGCAACTCGTGTTTCTTCGGTTGCAAAGGGGATCGTAGCGCCGCGCATAATCATGCCCAGGCCCCACTCTTTTTCTTCATAGGTACGACTAGAAGCGGCGGAAGTGAAAATCGTTTGGCACATCATGAAGGTCAGCGCAAACAATACCGCGCGGTGAAAACTTCTCATGGCAACTCATCCGTCCTTCAAAAAAATTTGCAAAAAGGAGCTTTATTAAAGCACCAGACTTAGTAAATGTGAAACGAACCATCTAAAAAATCAACACCACAATCAAGATTTCGCTTCCTTGACGGCTTCACACTCGTCCAATAGCATGGTATCACTATCGCTACTTTAAATCCCTCAAAACAGTCAGGATAAGCCATGGATATTGAACTCAACACAATACTCGTAGCCCTTATGTTTGTGACAATTTTATCAATGGGGATTGGTAATGTGCTTGGCACGATAGCCGAGATTTTTCACCACCCAACGAACGGCAACAGGAGCCGCATTCATGTCGGATGGATCGTATTGATACTGGCCATACATTTCAATATATTTTGGAACACGAAAGCTCTCCTAGAAGTCGACAACTGGAGCTTTGGTGGTTTTCTCATTGCTATTGCAGGACCAGTGATACTATTTCTAGCCACTAGTGTCCTCTTGAGTCGGCCGTCAATTTCAGAGCCAGAAAATCAGAGTGGACTATTCGCTCAACTGAGTCGGCGATTCTTCTTAATTTTCGGTATATTACAGATTTGGGTTGTCGCGGCTGGATTCGCCATAACCGGATCTTTTGTAAACTCCGATATTGTCAACGTGGTCTTTCTATTACTCGCCATCTTGTTAGCGACTAAGACTTCAGCTCGCGTCCAATTGGCCGGCCTAGTAACAGCTTGGGGTCTGGGTATAGCAAGTTTTGCCATCAGTTGGGTGAGCTCAAGGCCCTAAACGAACGCGACGATTATTCAACGGAGAAAAGATCATGGCTTTGGCCACACCCATCATTGCTTGCACCTACGCCGAGATCGCCCTCAAAGGGGGCAATCGCCAAATGTTCATGCGCAAGCTGATCAACAATATCCACGTCGCCTTGAAGGGCGAGCCTGTCACGATGGTAAAGCACGTGGAAAGCCGGCTCTTGGTGCACCTGTCAGATGACAGCGCGGCCTTAGCGGTGACCGCGAAATTAAAACGCGTGTTTGGTTTGCAATGGATCTCTCCCGTGGTCGTCATACCGCGTGAAGAGGTCGACGGTGAGCTGCGCGCAGATCTCGAAGCGAATGACGAACCCCGACTGACTCGGGTGTGCGAAGTCGCTTGTGAGCTTGCCAAACAACATCGAGGCAACGCGCAAACCTTTAAGGTTTTTCCGCAACGAAGCGACCGTAAGTTTCTCATCAATTCGCCGAAAATAGGAGAAGTTGTTGGCCACGCGGTGCACGAAAGCACGGAGTTGCCTGGGAAAATGCGGCGCCCCGATTTAGTGATCAATGTATTGGTGCTCAAAGAGAATGTCCTCGTATTTGCCGACAAAATCCCTGCTTACGGCGGGTTGCCCTTTGCTTCAAGTGGGCGATCGATGGTGCTGTTGTCCGGTGGCATCGATTCACCAGTAGCCGCCTGGTTGATGATGCGACGCGGTAGCCGGCCCGAGTTCGTTCACTTTTATGCGGGCCGAACGATTGAAGAGGCAGATGTCGAAAAAATCAAAGATCTGGCCCAGACCTTGGCTCGCTATTCGTCCGTGCCCCTGAACTTGCATCTGGTGCCGGTCGTGCCTTACGAAATGCGGTCCATCGGCGTTGTGCCGGACCGCTTTGATATGGTGATGTTCCGCAGGTTTATGGTCAAGACAGCGGTGAGATTAGCCAAGCGCACCAGCTGCCAAGCGTTGATAACAGGCGATAGCCTGGGCCAGGTCGCAAGCCAAACCATGCACAACTTGGCGGCCATTAGCTCAGATGTGGAAATACCCATCTTACGGCCCTTGATCGGCATGGACAAATTGGAGATCACAAAATGGTCGAGGGAAATCGGTGCTTATGAAGCCTCTATTTTACCCTACCGTGATTGCTGCTCAATCAGGTCACCCAAACCCATCCTAACGGCACGCGCCGACGACCTGATAAAGTTTAGCGAATTGATGTCCTTGCCCGATGCCGTAGCGGAAGCTATCGCAAACTCGGTCCGGGTGAAGGTCGAACTTCAGGCCTAATCCGCAAATACCTAAAGTTTTCGCGTAGGCTGTCGATCATTTGATTGGTGTTATTTGAACAGCTTTTGAGGGAGATTGCCTTGAAATTTCTGATTGTCGACAATTCCAGGGCCATGCGCCGAATCGTCTCGCGAACCATCCGCCAAGCCGGATATGAGGACGCCACTTTTTTAGAAGCCGAAAACGGGCGCGATGCCATGGAATTGGCAGTATCAGAAAGCCCTGATTTCATATTATCTGATTGGAATATGCCTGAGATGACGGGCATTGAGTTTCTGAACAAGCTAAAAGCCGATGAATTAAAAATACCGTTTGGATTCGTGACCTCCCAAAGCACACCCGCGATGATCGCCGAAGCAACAGATGGTGGCGCGCTGTTCCTCTTGGTCAAGCCATTCTCGGCCGAAGACATGAATCAAGTGCTGAGCGTTGTCGTGCCTACTTAAAAGTCGAAGTTGTTTCCTTAACTTCGATCGTTTTTTTGGCGCCGTTAAACATATCTCCCAAGTCATCCATACCATTGATCACTCTCATCGCAACGACTTCGGTCGTGCCTAGCTCAAGTCCTATCCGGACTCGCGCCGC
>JBLIOK010000247.1:0-4066 GCA_047639735.1 Candidatus Krumholzibacteriia bacterium
TTAGTAGCAAATCAGTGAAGAAGGGGGCCGGTCACCTAACGGTGTTGCCGGCCCTGCTTTTTGTGATGTCAATGGTCGCTGGGCAACCTGCCGTCGCACTCGATGTTTTCACGTTGTGGCGCCAGCCTGAAATCCCCCTGGCTATTGTCGAAGGCGATTGGGTGGATTACCGAACTCAGGCTTTGGCTGGGGGACGTCAAGAGGTCAGTCTTACCCGCATCGTTTGCCTCGATCGTGCTTCCGGTAGCGATGATGAATCCTGGCTGCTGGAATTATTGCCGCTGGTTGAAGACGAGGGCGTCACCAAGCCCGTTCCCGGTGAAGGGGTGCACCTGCGCGTATCGCGGGCCTTGCTCAACCGCAAGGGCAACTTTCTGGATGCGGTCATTGCTTCCACTCAGTGGCGTGACGGCGTATCTCATACGATGACGGCAGACGAATTACGCGATGACCCTCTGGTCGCCGCAACCCTCGCTTCAGATTTTAGACCGGACCAAACTGAACAAAAGGACGCCACTACGCGCATCGTAGAAGGCACCCAGTTCGTTTGCGAACAATTTGTTATGAGCGCTGCTGACACCCAATCCGCCACGCTACCTGCCGGCCAAATGATCCAAACGACGACCCGTGAGATTGTGGCGGCGATACACCCAGATATACCGTTCTTGGGGTTGGCCTATGTCTCAGAGCGGGTGCGGGCTGAGTCGCGCTTGGACCCGCCAAGCCGCCGCATGAAGGCGCCTGCCCCTCGTGTGACGGTGGAAGTCATGGAATTGGTGGCATTTGGCCACGGTGCTGTATCTGTATTAATAGCCACTGATTGACGACTCGCTCATCTTTGTGGTATAATCATGTCATGATGTCTCATGATCTAACACGCTTCCGTGCCGATGCGCACGATTATCTCCTCGAGCAAACAGTGCCGTTGCCGACCTCTGCTATTGCCCGTCACCTTTTTGGCGCTCGGCGCCATGAGATGCCTGAAACTCAGGTTGTCGTGCGGGCATTGCTTTCGGCCGACCCTCGCTTTGTCGAAACCCACGATCATTCTTGGACTGTCGTGGGTTCGCCATTGCTGCAGAAAAAATTGACTGATTTGACCTTTGCCGTGGTTGATTTGGAAACCACCGGCAGTGTCATTGGCGTCGATGAGATCATTGAAATTGGCCTGGTGCTGGTGCGCGGCGGTCGGGTTGTTCAACGTTTCGAGACTTTGGTTTGGACTGACCGCACGATCCCGCCGTGGGTAGCGCGATTGACTAATATTTCCAATGCCGACCTTGAGGGGGCGCCCACCTTCAGCGATGTTGCCGAAGAAGTCATCTCACTTTTGGATGGTAACGTTTTTGTCGCCCACGATATCCGCTTCGATTTGCCGTTCCTGCGCTGGGAATTTGGCCGCCGTGGTCTGCAACGACCCGCTGTGGCCGGATTGTGCACCTTAGAGTTATCTCGGCAAATGTGGCCCGAACTTTCGAGTCGCAGTTTGTATGACCTCGCGCGCACGTTTGGCGTGGAGCACGAAAACCCGCACCGAGCGTCTGATGACGCCATGGCAACCAGCGGTGTTTTGTTGCGCGCCTTGGCAACGGGAGCCGAGATGGGCTTGACGGACTTGGGCGATCTTTACTGCCTCGAAGAAATCGCATTGCTGGCTGAATCTGCAGCGGCAAACGAGCCGGTAACTGACGATGAATCCGAAGGCGATGACCTCGCCGCACGCGCTGCCGAATTCTAAAAAATAATCCCCCTCGAATATATTCTTCTTCTTGCGCGAAAATAAGGCCGCGGATCGGTTGACTCTGCCCTCTCAATGATATAGGATGCCGTTCAATATCGTGTGCAGTTGGAAGAACGGTCCTGAGGTTGGGACCACCGATCGCACCGACGCTAACCCGCGCCCAAGGAGGAGCCTATGGCCAGCGTCAAGGAAGAAGATATTCTGGTTCGTGATGAGAGTTTTGTGAAGTACGAACGACTGCTCACCAAGGCCGAGACCGAAGGCCGAATCGATGGTCCCAACAAATGCCTCGTTTGCGGTATGCGTTACACCACTCGGGATAACGCCGACGACTGCTGTCGGATTAATCCTTAGTGGTTTATGCTGTTGTTGCACGGTCAGGGCAGAATTTGGCCCAAAATTGTTCAAGATTTGTTCAAATAGTGATCAAAAGGAATGATGAAGTGACGGCGCCATGACAGTCATGAAAACGCGGCAATTTTGCTCGGTCTGCAAAGAGTGGCTCGACATGGAGGTGGTCCCCACTAACGATGGGGATGACGACGATGGTGTCATCTGGTTCCGCTGCCCACAGTGCCAAGGTTTTTTGCCAAAATTGAGCGCGGCATTGGACGCCGGAGAAAACACGGTCAGTTCTTCTGAGCATGGCGCTGAATCCAAAGTGTCTTTGACTGACGAAGGGGAGGGTTCAGGGGCGTCAGCACCCGAGCCTAGTCCATTTCTTCCTGAAGAGGAAGGTTATGAGTCGGCAAGCGATGACCCTATAAACGATGTCGAGCCGGAGAAAAAGAAACCGGCTTATACTCGTAATAAGGCCAAAGACGAAGAACCTCCGCCCCCAAGCGAACCGATCGCTGAATATGCAGCGATGTTGGCCGCCCTTGATCCGGGAAACGCCACGCCTTATCGGCCGTGGGGTGATTACGAAGTGGGGCATTGTGTCCATCACTTGGCTTGGGAAGATTGTGGTGTGGTGGTGGCCAAGGAAAGCCTGCCTGGTGGCCGTCACGTGATCAAATGTTATTTCGAAGGCGCGGGGGTCGTGCGTCTGATCGAACAGGCACCCCGTTGACCCGAGCTGCCGGCTCTGGGGTCGGCGTTTTGATCCTGCTGTGTTTGCTGTGCCATTCTGCCGACGCGCAGATGTTGCATTTGGACCCCATCCCATACACAACACCCGCCGATTCAACTAGCCGCCTGGCCTTGGTGGTCGACGTCGACCGGTTTGACGAGGCCAAGTTCGGTTGGAGTCTGAACCGCATCTTACTCACTGCTGTTTTGCCAGCCGGGGAAGTTGGCACATTCTTTTTGCGATTGTCCCATTTGACCTTCAACACTGGCGACATAAGTGTCAGCAATCGTTGGCCATGGGTGCTGGGTGAAGTGCACCGCGAGGCTCAAGATGGTTGGCCCAACGAAACCCGCTTGAATGGTTTCGGGAAAATTGAATTGGGAGTCACTGGGCCGGCGGTTTTGCCTCTCATTCGGGGTGTTGACTATGGATTGGCCCTTGGGCTTCCCACGGGCAGTGACCGACTTTATCCCTTTTCAGCCCAGAGTATTCCTTTCCGAATTGGCTTACGAAAACCTATCGTCATCGGTGCTGGTTTCCAAGCAGGGGTAAGTGCTGGATACTTGATCCATGCCGATAGCGGTGGCGAGGATTGGGACGCCACGGCCTTTCCCAGCGGACATAATTTTGGCGCCTCTTTAGCGCGATATGGACGCCGCGGGTCGCGGTGGCAGTTGACTTGGGATCTGCGCAATGACTCCGGCCGGCGCTCCCAGTTAGTTGGGGCCCAAGGCTGGGTTCCGTGGACCGATGATGGATCAGTGGGGCTCAAAATATCACGAGAGATCCAGGGCAGCCTAGACCGCCCGGCCGAATGGTACTTCACCATCTCATTCCGCTTTGATTCTCCAAAATACCGTCCAGGAAATGAAATCAAGCCAACACTCGTTGACTAATGTTTCGCCATTCCTGCCGGTGTTGCATCTTGCCTTGAAACTCCATGAACGATCTTGCGAATGACATCCTGGTCTTGCAATCCGTCGGCCGTGCTCAAGATATCTCGCTGTTCCTTGTTGTTCCTTGGCGGGGTCAGTGAGTTCACGTCAGGGGCCAAAGAGTCCTGAAAATTGCTGACAAAGCGCACTTTTGGTCTCTGGTACGCAGATTGCAAATTCTCCAATGTTCGAGGATTTGTATTGCGTTTTACCGGAGGAAATTCTCTTGTCTCATGTCCTGCTAGGCGGTGATGAACAACAGGTGACTACTATGCACGCGCTGCTGACGCAGTGGGGCGTGACGGCTAGCCGCCTGGC
>JBLIOK010000248.1:0-4021 GCA_047639735.1 Candidatus Krumholzibacteriia bacterium
CTCTGGCCCGCGAAAATGAGGCCGAGTCATTGAATGTGGTAGGCGACCCGCGGCGTCTGCAACAGGTCGTTATCAATCTGCTGATCAACGCGCGCGACGCGATGCCTGACGGGGGCGTGATCACCGTTGACGCCGATTGTAATGATAGCGCGGTGACGGTGAGCATTTCAGATGAAGGAAAAGGCTTGTCGCGTGATCATGCCGATAAATTGTTTGAACCGTTCTGGACCGACAAAGAAAAAGGCAGTGGTCTAGGGCTGGCCATGTCGCGCCGCATCATGGAAGATATGGATGGCGGATTAAATCTAGAGAGCCGTTCCGACCGGTCGGGCGCTGTGGCCACATTCTGGCTGCCTAGCAAAGAGAGAGCATAAATTGGCGCGTATTTTAGTGGTTGATGATGAGAAAAAAATGGTGACTCTGCTCAAGAGTGCGCTGGAACACCGTGGTCACACGGTCGTCGGCGTCCATGGAGGGCAAGAGGCCCTGGACGAAGCGAAATCCGCGGTATTTGATGTTGTTTTGACCGATCTGCGCATGGAGCCGGTTGGTGGTATGGCTGTCTTGAAAGGCATCAAAGAGTTGAACCCAGAGACCGCCGTGGTGATTTTGACGGCCTATGGAGAGGTTCAGAATGCCGTTGAAGCGTTGCAAAATGGCGCCTTCCAGTACCTGACTAAACCCTTCAATTTTCAGGAAGTTGCCCATGTCGTGGAGCAAGCTGCGGGCGAGGGAGACCTGAAACGCGAAAACCGAGCCTTGCGCAATGCGGCGGCCAAAACTCACACCGAGAGATTTCTGATTGGCGACGCGGCGGCTACCAAATTGTTGCGTGACTTGATCACTCGAGTAGCACCTTCAGATGCGACGGTTTTACTCCGTGGAGAAAGCGGCACCGGTAAAGAGTTGGCGGCCCGGTCGATCCATCGGCGCAGCACTCGCGCCGAAAAAGCCTTCATTCCCGTCAATTGCGCGGCGATCGCTGACACTCTTTTGGACAGTGAGCTGTTTGGTTACCGCAAGGGCGCATTCACCGGCGCTGATAAAGATCGTGAAGGGTTGTTCGAAGCAGCGCGCGGGGGCACTATCTTTTTGGACGAGATCGGCGAGGCCAGTTTAGCGGTGCAAGCCAAATTGCTGCGGGTCTTGGAGGAAAAGAGAATCAATCGGGTGGGGGACCCCATGGAACGTGCGGTCGACGTGCGCATTGTCGCCGCGACAAATCGTCCGCTTGAAGAAGCTATTGCTGAACGCGTATTTCGAGAAGACTTGTACTACCGGTTGCTCATTTTTCCGGTGGACTTGCCGCCGCTACGCGACCGTGCCGATGACATTTTGCTCTTGGTCGATCACTTTTTGAACGGACTTGGGCGCAATAAAAATTCATTTTCCGCAAAAACGATTGCCAAGTTGCGCGCCTATCGGTGGCCGGGGAACGTGCGCGAGTTGCGAAATTTAATGGAGCGAGCGCACATCATGGCCGGTGACGGTAAGCTGAAAGATGAACATGTGCTGCTGGACGTGGCGGCGGCCAGTACCGGAGAGGCTCCGGGTGCCGACCTGAATCTGGACAACAACGCCCGGCGCCTGATTACGGCGGCTTTACAACGTTCCGGGGGGAATAAAAGCCAGGCCGCTCAGATGCTCGGTATCACTAGGCGCACGCTCTATTCACGCATGAATCTGTTGGCAATGGACCTGGATCAGGAATAGCGAAATATGACCGCTGGAGAACGCCTGGGCGGCCATAGTGTACGCTACGGGACAGATGCCCCGTATACCCTTGGCGTCTGATAGATTAAGTCGACACTTAAACTCTTAGGCTGCAATAGGTTGACGATCTTTTCGAGGTGATCACATACTCTGGCATAAGCTCTGCAAGTTGAAGGACGAACGACACCCCTGTTTTCGAAATTGAGGACCGATCGTGAAACCCTGTCAAATCCGGAATAATCAGCATCGGTCGCCTCTTTTGGTGCTATTCACCCTCATTTTTGCTGCCATTATGGTCCTGCCTGCTACCAGCCAGGCCCAACAGGCTGTGGAGGGCGTCCGTGACTATATCGAGCGCACCGGGGAACTGTTGATGTGGTCCCAAGAGTTGGTGCGAGAAACCGAAAGCAGCCCAGCGCGTCGCGTACTGACTCAGGCTGTTGAACTGCACAGGCGAAGCGTGCGTTTGTTGGAGGGTAACAAGCCGGTCGAAGCACTTGCGGTCGGTCGTCGAGCCCGTGACGCGATGTGGCACAGTGTGCGGGTCGCGCGTGAGGCGATGGGGTTAGAAGAAAGAATCCGCATCCGGGTTGAACGATTTCGTGACCAATACGCCAACCTCCTCGAACGAGCCCGCGATGCCCGCGACAAACAAGCGCTAGATTTTTTAGAGCGCGCTCACCGACAAGCAAGCCGCGCTCAAGATATCTACCGTCAAGGCGATTTCAAGTTGGCATGGAAGCTGTTTGAACAGGCCAATGATTTGATGAACCGCGCCGCCCGCTTGTTGGCTGATCACAGTGGCCGCGACCGTCTGGAACAAGACATCGATCGAGTCGGCGACTTGATCGACCAGTCCCGCGAACGGTTGGGTTCTGGGGCGACGGAACAACAGCGCCGAATCTTGGGCGAAGCCGATGAGTCTTTGCAACGGGCTCGCGAAGCATTGGATCAAGGCGAATCCGGACGATCATTGCAGATGTTGAGTGTGGCCAAAAACTTGGCTCGGCGTGCGACGAGCGGCGACGATGAAGGTCCCTCCGAAAACTCTATTCAGCGCCAATTTGATCGGTTTGATGGCCGCGCCCAACGCATTGCTGATGTGGTGCGAGAGTCCCAGTCCGAACCTGCTCTTAAGATGTACGATCGAGCCGTTGGGTTGCGCGAACGAGCAGCACAGGCCCAGCAGTCCGGTGATAATAAATTGGCTTTGCGGCAAATCAAGTCAGCCCATGACTTGCTGAACCAGGCGGAAAAGTTGACCAAATAGGTGGACCAGATCTATCGAGCACTTGAAGCAAATGTTATTTGTGATTGGCGGCGGACTTCTTTTAGGATGGTCCGCCGTCAACGTGTGTGCTGCCGAACCCCTTTTTGAACCGCTTCCCAAACACCAAACGTGGCATTGGGATATGACAGCAGGATTTGATTCCTATTTGCACTCCTATGCCTTGGCCATTGAAGACACGACCGAAACGATTGCCGAATTTATGGTGCAGGGTGGAGTCGAGGGACGCTCGGACTACGGGCAGGAAAACCGTTGGCGCATGCGGGCCGAAGCGAGTGCGGGCACCGAATTGTATCGGCAAAGAATAGAAGCAGAGTACCGCCATCTGGGATCCGACCGCATCGACCGTGTGCGATTTCTCGGCAGTTTCCGTGGCCGTCAATATCGCGAAAAAACCGAATACAGTTTGAGCAGCAACAACTGGGAGGGACGCCTGGAAGGCAGGGTCGCGCCTCTGGTTGGGAAACGCATGAAGTTGGAGTTGCGTGGCTGGGCTGGGCGCATCGACTACGATACTCCGTCGACATTAGAAGTGGATCACGACGACCTGGGAGGCGGAGCTTTCATCCGTTCGACCAATACAGAACAGACCACCTGGGGTCTGGGGGCTCGCCGGGGGCACCGCGCTTACCCCGATTCGAGCTCGATTGACCGGGATACCTGGAGCGTGGAGGGTGACCTCGATACCCGAGACGACCGCAATCAAAACATGCGTGGGTTCCACAAAAGCGAAAGGCGAGTGGTTCGCGATGAAACCGTACGTCCTTCGGCCTGGACTCACTGGACGGATCTGGGCGGCGCGTTGAGCCTTGGCCAAGGTCAGATTTTCCTCGAAGTGCAATCCGAAACCTGGCAATACGATCGGGAAACTGACGTCTATTTCAATAGCAACCGCATTGAAGCCCACGCTGGATACCGGTGGGGCGATATCCTTACCGCAACCTGGAAGTTAGGTTTGGCAGCTGAACGCCTAGACGCCGGAGATTCGCCGGAACAATATGGTCAATTGGGCCTGCGTGC
>JBLIOK010000249.1:0-3989 GCA_047639735.1 Candidatus Krumholzibacteriia bacterium
CCCTTTGGTGTCGAGCTGTGCTCACGCCACTGAGCAACTTCAGACGGGTCTCGCTCTTCGATTTTGATGCCGGCGCCATCAGGCGTGTTGGGATCAAAGGTTGAAGCCGGGGCCGCGATATAGAAGGGAATGTTGTGACGGTGGGCCATGACAGCCAACGGGTACGTGCCAATTTTGTTGGCCGCATCGCCGTTCGCAGCTACACGGTCGGCTCCGGTAATCACCGCGTCCACTTTGCCCTGTTGCAAGACCGTTGCGGCAGCCGAGTCGCAGATAACCGTCACCTCCACCCCCTGGTTCATCAGTTCCCAGGCAGTCAATCGAGCGCCTTGTAACAAGGGGCGAGTTTCATCGGCGTAGACCTGCACGATTTTACCAGCTTCCTTGGCCGCGTAAATCACCCCCAGGGCCGTGCCGTAGCCGCCTGTCGCCAACCCCCCGGCATTGCAGTGTGTCAATACGGCAGCACGTTCCGGAAGCAATGCCGCACCGGCTTGCCCCAAGGCCCGGCACATGGCCACATCTTCTTCGCGAATGGCAGCAGCCTCAACGACCAACGCCTCTGCAATTTCTGCGGCATTTTTTGAAGAGCTGACCATCCGCTCTACCATTTTTGCGCAGCGATCGAGTGCCCAAAACAGATTCACCGCAGTTGGTCGGGTACTCGCCAGCTCCTGACGATGCTGGGCGAATATCGGGAGGATCTTAGTCACATCGTCCCCCACTCCTGACCTCGCCAATGACCATGACAACGCCATCCCGTAAGCCGCGGCAACACCGATAGCTGGAGCGCCGCGGACGGCCAAATCCAAAATCCCTTGGCACAGGGTTGGAATATCTGCGCAACGTCGCCAAGCTAACCGCTCGGGCAATACGGTTTGATCTAGCAATACAACCTGCTGGTCTTCCCAAATCACCACCGGAAAAGGGAATGGCAAGCTGTCCAACTCGTTAGGAATCGACACCACATTGGTCCTTTGTTATTTATTCAGAGAGCACGCGGCGCAACAGGGTGCCAAGACGCGCCAAAGGCAATCCCATCACATTAAAATAGCAGCCTTGAACTCCGCTAACCATCAATGCCCCATAGCCCTGGATCCCGTAAGCGCCGGCCTTGTCCATGGGCTCACCGGTGGCCACGTAATCGGCAATCACTTGATCTGTCAAAGACAGGAAGTCCACTTCGGTTGCTTCGTGTTCGGCAATCCCTGCTTCACCGGCCGGGCCGCCAATCAAGGCGATCGCTGTCAACACAATGTGGCGGCGTCCCGAAAGGCGGCGCAAGAGTTGGCGGGCTTCCGCTTCGTCGACGGGCTTTTCAAGGATGTCGCCGTCGAGCACAACCACGGTGTCAGCACCCAACACCAATCGCCCGCCATTCCGCGCGGCCACGTCGGCAGCTTTGGCCAGTGCCAATTGTTCAACATATTGACCGGGGCTTGTTTTGGCAGCCAATAGCTGAGCAGCCAGTTCACTTTCAATGTCACCGGCGGGTTCGCATTCAAAGGGTATGCCTGCGGTTGCTAGCAGTTCTGATCTCCGTGGAGAACGAGAGGCCAAAATGAGTTTTGTTCCGGGGGGCCAGGGCACAAAAGGAGTCACAGGCGGCGAAATGTTATTCATCGTTCTTCGCATCGCGATCTAGGATTAAGGTGACCGGACCATCATTAGTCAGCGACACTGACATCATGGCGCCAAATACGCCCTCGCTAACGGCGGCCCCTTCAGCCCGCAATATCCGCCCGAAGTCTTCGTACATTATCTTGGCGGCCGCCGGCGGGGCGGACTTCACAAAACTGGGTCGGCGGCCTTTTCGACAATCGCCGTAAAGTGTGAATTGACTGACCAAGAGAATGCCACCGCCGGTATCTTGTAAACTGAGGTTCATGAGTTCATCGCTATCCTTAAAGATACGCAGGCCAACTAATTTGCGAGCCATCCATTGCATCTCAGCCCCGGAATCTCCCGGAGCAAAACCAACCAAAACAACCAACCCATGATCAATAGCACCAGTGATTTTGCCATCCACTTCAACCTGCGCCGGTCCGCTTCTTTGCACCACGCATCGCACGCTCAGTGACCTCCGGTTCCGCCGACATCGGTGTTGTGGGTCCCGAGTTGAAATCGTTCCACGGTTTCTACGCCGCGCACTCCGCCGATGGCTTTGACAACTTTGGCCAAACTATTCAAACTCTTCACTTCGACAACCAAAGTCACCGTTGCCAAGTCGTCTTCAGAGGTAAAATCGCCGCGATTAATATTCGTATCGCTTTCACTGATTTTATTGCTGATATCCATCAATAAGTTATTTCGGTCTTCGGCCGTTATGATGAGCTTGACCGTAAATGTTTGACTCGGGTCACTGTCCCAAGTCACTTCGATCATACGTTCGGGGCCAATATTTGGGTCGTTCAAATTGCTACAACCCACGCGATGCACCGAAACGCCACGCCCTCGAGTCACCACTCCAACAACATTATCCCCAGGAATTGGTTCACAACAACCAGCAAAGCTGACCATCAAATTCGAGACACCAGCAATGCGCACTCCCGAGGATGAACGCCCGAGCAGATTTTCGTATATCTCTTTGCCCTTGGAAAATATTTTGTCGCGCGGCGAGGGCTGAACGGGCATGGCACGCGCCACGACTTTCATGTGGGTCAGCACGCCACTGCCAACGGCGGCGATCATCTTGTCCAGATCGCTGTAGCCCATTTGTTCTGCCACATCTTGCAAGTCGTCGACCTTCGTGCCCACATGAGCATGACGCAATTCGCGTTCAAGAATTTCTCGTCCCAATTTAACACTCTCGTCAAACTGGGTCACTTTCAACCAACGCCGAATGTGATGCTTGGCCCGGCTTGTTTTGACGACTTCCAGCCAACTGGCACTAGGGTTGGGTGTTTTGCTGGTTAGGATTTCCACCATGTCGCCGTTGTGCAACTGACTGCGCAAAGTGGCCATGCGCCCATTGACTTTCGCGCCGATGCAGCGATAGCCAACCTCGCTATGAATGGTGAAGGCGAAGTCTAACGGAGTCGCACCGCGCGGCAGTTGAAAAACGTCACCACCTGGACTAAAGACGAACACCTCTTCACTGAAGAAATCGACCTTCATCGTCTCCATGAAATCGCGGGCGTCTTCGACGTCTTCTTCCCACTCCATGATCTGGCGCAACCACTTCACCATCTCGGCTAAGTCAGCTTTATCAGCGCCGCCGCCTTCTTTGTAACTCCAGTGCGCTGCAATGCCGAGTTCGGATTGCTCGTGCATATCTTCGGTGCGAATCTGAACTTCTATAAACTTTCCGCCTGGCACCTTCACCGTCGAATGAATGCTTTGGTAAAGATTCGATTTTGGGGTGGCGATGTAATCTTTGATACGATCGGAGAGCGGCGGGAATTGACTGTGTAAAATCCCCAGTGCGTGATAGCAATCTGCTTTGGTGGATACGATGATGCGCACGGCTAGCAAATCGTAGACCTGGTCCAGGCTGATTTCCTGTTCTTTCATTTTGCGATAGATCGAATAGAAATGTTTAGGGCGGCCCATCACCCGACTCTCGATACCGGCACGATCCAATGAATCCTTGAGCGGCCCCACAATATTTTCAATCAATAATTCGCGTTCACTGCGCGTCTGATTGATGCCCGATTCTATGGTGAAATACCGTTCGGGTTGCAGAATCTTGAAGGCCAGATCCTCCAGCTCCCATTTGATTTTGGCGATGCCAAATCGGTTCGCTAAAGGGATATAAACATCGAAAGTTTCCTGGGCGATATCCAGTTGGCGGTCTCTCGCCAGAAAAGAAAGCGTGCGCATGTTGTGCAACCGGTCCGCCAATTTGATCAGCACCGTGCGCGGATCTTCGGCGATTGCTAGCACAAGCTTGCGGTAGGTCTCGGCCTTGCGGGCTTCCAGGTTCACATTGCGAATGCCGCTGATCTTCGTCACACCATCGACCATGTGCGCGACTTCGTTGCCAAAAC
>JBLIOK010000250.1:0-3960 GCA_047639735.1 Candidatus Krumholzibacteriia bacterium
AATCGACCTCGTCAGCAGCCCATGCCAACACCTCGCTCAACGGTTGCCAAAACCCCTGGTTGGCCAAGGCGGTGCCTTGCACGTTGGCGCCGCTGACGACAAGGGCGTCCAGGCCGGTTGATCGAATTTGTTCAAATGAATCGTAGTGTGCGGCGACATGCACTTTACCCAGGGCAGCCCGCCCGAGTCCCGGCAAAGTGAACAGATGTACTTGGATCGGAATATCAGTTCGTCCCAGCAAGCGCATGAACTGGCGTTCAGTCGCGGCGAGAGCTTTATCGGGCATCATATTCAAAAGACCAATGTGCAAAGCCCGACCGACAAGCGGTCGGGCTTCTTCAACGTTCAAAACATCCACACCCTCATCACGCAAACGAGCGTAAGTGGGAAGTTGGCTATGAGCTATGAGAGACATTGGCTATTCAACGCTCAGTCCGTCACAGCGGTGTTGGGGAAATAGGCGCTCCACGCGAACCAATAGGATGTGCGCACAACGAGCGCTTCTGCGTTGTCCACCCGGTGGGCAGAAACTCCGCCGTCTGCTTGGCGAGTGATTGCGACTTTCACTTCGCCCACATCAACGGTCATTGGTTTGTCGACCATCAATACCGCGTCAGTAACTGCCATGCTGTTGGTTCCCATGACCAGCCCGTGCACAATACTTTTGCCGGGCAATCGGTCTTGCAGATAAACGGTGCGGAAAATTCCCATCCGCTCTTTGTCATCAAAATAGTTTTGGTATTGCGAAGATTTTACATCTTCGCTCTTTTTTAATACCCGCGAATCTGGGTGGGCCTCGATCCAGTCGGCCCACTTCGTTTGGACGACGGGAATCATGCTCAACGTGGTGCCCTTGTATTCGCCTTCAAAACATTCGCCGGTGATGTGGTTCCACAGCGATCCGGTTTGTTCATCTTGCATCACCATGGTGTTGCGCCACAGTTTTCCAGAAACGATAAAGGTCAACTCTTGGTCTCCAACTTGGCGGGCGTGCACGACGCCCGAATGACAGAGAGGTCACCAAGTGGCCGCAATGGCCGCCCCCGCGAATTCATCGTTGACGATTTCATGATGATCGAGCTGCCAAGTTGACCAACATACCGCGTCATTGTCGTCAGCCATGCCCATCACCCATTCTTCGGCAGACATTTGGTCAGCCGCTTCTTTACCGGTGACAAATTCTGGATCCATAATCGCGGGAATGTCGTTTGGGGCGAGCAGTGTGTACATCTCGTCGCCATCAAAAACGCCGTAGACTTCAGGCGCGGGGCGGCCCTCTTTGGCCTCTTCTTCTTCGGCTACACCGACGGTCACTTGTGAAACCAACATGAGCATAGCAATCAAGACAAAATTCCGTAAGATCATCGGCAACTCCTGTATTCGAGCCGGCAACAAAGCCGAGGGTTGTTCAACGGGCCATAGACTGATAGCATACGAACAATATTTCAACCCGTAAGGACACTTGGGTGAATACTGATTCAGATCACATTAAGGATGGCCGCGGCATTCCGGTGCCCATTGGGCCCTATCATCGCGTCGTATCGTTGGTGCCTAGCCTCACCGAAACCGTTTGTGGGCTTGGGCAACGCAAACGCTTGGTCGGGCGCACGATATATTGTTGCGAACCACGCGGCACCATTGAGAGTGTGCCGGCATTTGGCGGCACCAAGAATCCCAACGTCGCCAAAATCATCGAACTCCAGCCAGATTTGGTGCTCGCCTGCGTCGAAGAGAACAAGCCAGAGCACCTGAAAGATCTGTATGACGCGGGAATCGCCGTTTTTGCGGTGATGCCCCGCTCCCTCGACGATGTGGCCACCTTGTTGAGCGATTATGGCGTGTTATTGGATGCCGGTTTGGAATCTGGTCGCGCTTTGTCCGATTTGACGGCCGCGCGGCTAACCGCAGGGGTTTTTCGCGCCCAACAATCGCGCACACTGCGGGCGGCAACCTTGATTTGGAAAGATCCCTGGATGGCGGCCGGCGGTGGCAACCACATCAATGCCGTGCTGTTAGAATTGGGCTTGGAAAACGTGCTCGTCCAAAAGCCAGACTATTTCGAAATCAGTTTGGAAGATTTGGCCCAACGGAAACTCGATTTGATCTTCCTGCCCGACGAACCCTACCGCTTCACGCACCACGACAGTTGGTCCATGGCTGCAGCAGGCGTCGTGCCTTCACGCACCGACGCCATCTTGCTCGACGGGAAATTGTTAACGTGGTACGGCACCCGCACGGCGCCAGGATTGCGCGCCTTGATCAAGCTGCTCAAGAAAATTAAGGGCGATACACAGCCATAGCTTCGGCCATGCGTTCGTTCAATTGGCGAATCCGTGTTTCATCAGCCGGATGCGTGCTCATGAATTCCGGCGGTTTTTCGCCCGCACCGCCTGACATGCGCTGCCAAAAGGCGGGCGCTTCCTGAGGGTTATATCCGGCCATCGCCATGAAAATCAACCCCATGTGATCGGCTTCCGTCTCATGCTGCCGGCTAAAAGGCAACACCGCGCCATACTGGGCCCCGACGGCGAAAGCACTCATATAGATTGCTTGGGTTTCGCCCGGTTGGTTCTTCACCGCTTCACCAAGGGCCGCGCCACCCATCTGCAAGGCGAGTTGCTGACTCATGCGCTCTCCACCGTGTTTGGCGATGGCGTGGGCGACTTCATGCCCCATCACCACGGCAATACCGGCTTCATCTTCGCACACGGGCAAAATTCCGGTGTAGAACGCGACTTTGCCACCAGGCATGCACCAGGCGTTCATTTGAGCGGATTCAATGAGGTTGAACTCCCAGTCATAGCCGTCGAGGTAGTGAGCTTGGCCATGGTCCGCGAAATATTTTTCCACGGCATCGGCTATGCGGTGGCCCACCTTTTGGATCAGCGCCGTCGCTTCCGGGTCTGTACTGAGTTGGCTCTCGGCGATGACCTGATCGTATTGCTGGAAGCTCATGGCGTTCATCTCGGAATCGGAAACTAACGAAAGCTGCCTACGGCCGGTGATCGGCACTGTGGCGCATCCGGTTAAGAAGCACAGCAAGACAGCAGCGCCAACAATCGTTTTGAGGCGAGAGAACATAATTTTCCTCCGATGACAAACAGGCGGCTCAATTGCGAGTCATGATGCTGACTAGACACTACTGCGTTAACTGCTCACTTGCAATTTCAGATTCGCTCTACTAGGCTCTGAGCAGATGTTCGCCTGTTGCCAATCTTCGGTTTTTCGTCGTTTTGCGGAGTTCAATTTTGCGCCGATTTATCAACTTCCCTGGGCTACTCCTTGTGGCCGCATACCTCGCCCTGAATGCCCCCCTGGTCAGTGCCCAAGATTCCCACTACTGGGACAACCAATACGGCACGCGTTCCGAATTACTTGGTGGCTTAGTGGTCGGTAGCCCGACCGATTTGAGCTCCACCTTTTACAATCCTGGCTGGATCTCCCTGCAAGAGCAAACCTCCGTCCTGTTGACCACAAAGGCCGTCGAATCGTATGAAATATCGTCTAAAGAGGGCATCAAGATCAACGCTAACCCAGCCAGTAGCGGCATCACGACTTCGCCGGGATATTTGGCTGGTCGCTTCAGCGTAGGCAAAGGCGATGGCTGGAAATGGGCCTATTCCTATCTGCAAAAGGTGAAATTTGATTATTTTTCAAGCGCGATCAATATAGAAACCAATCCCAGTCCGGCTCCCGGTGAAAACCTGTCGTCCGCAAACGAAACCTTCCGAGTTTTGGCGACCGGAGAAAGCTGGTACGGATTTAGTTTCTCGCGCAAATTGGCGGACAACATTGGCATAGGGTTTTCCCCCTTTGGGGTTTACCGCGACGGGCGGTCGCGATCCCAATTGACGTCCAATAACCTGCGTGAAAACTTGAACCACGCTGACGCCTCATTGTTGAGCGAATATTCTTATTGGAATTTCCGCATGCTGATGAAAATTGGTTTGGCGATTGAGG
>JBLIOK010000251.1:0-3958 GCA_047639735.1 Candidatus Krumholzibacteriia bacterium
TAGTGCAGATGTACACTGCGGCCCTGGGGTCTTCGGGACGTTGGGTCATTGCCTTGGTGGCATTCATCACCATGTTCTCGACCACGATCACGGTGATCGATGGCTACTCGCGCACTTTGGATCGCGGCCTAAGCCTTCTGTGGGCGCCCGATGCCAAGCAACGCAGCAATTTGTACGCGTTGTTATTGGCGACTATCGCTTTGGTGATCATCGCCTTTTTTGTCAAGAATATGAAAACGCTCGTCGATGTGGTGACGATTTTGGCCTTCTTGACTGCCCCGTTAGTGGCGACTCTCAATCTGATGGTGGTGCGTTCACCGGAGGTGCCAGCGAGTCATCGTCCTGGTCGCGGGCTGTTGATCTTGAGTGGTTTTGGACTGTTGTTCTTAACGGGGTTCAGCTTGGTATGGATATGGTTGCGCTGGTTGCATTGACTCACTTCGTGAGCGGCGTGTCGGGCAGGTTGCTCCATTCGCCCATCGAGGCGTCATACATTTTTGCTTCAGAATACCCCAGTCGAACCAAGACCATTTGACCAAAGGCTGCTCGGATTCCGGCCTGGCAATAAGTGACGACGGGTTTGTTTTTTTGCAAACCAATGGCATCAAGCAATTGCTTCATTTCTTCAGGTGACTTTAAGAAACGTGCTGCACCCGGCTGGTCTTCTCCCGTTAACATCTCTGCCCACGGCAAATGCAAGGCGCCGGGCACATGACCGCGGCGCAAATTGGCCGTTTCTTCACTGCCGTCGAATTCTTCAGGACGCCGAGTGTCCCAAATCTGCATCGTGGGCTTGTCGCATTCGGCTTGCAATTGTTCGCAGTTGATCAACATGTCTTGGCGCGGTGCGGCCACAAAGTCGGTGCCCGCAAGGGGCGTTTCCGTTTGGGAGTTAACGGGGAAGCCGGCAGCCAGCCAACCATGCCAACTGCCATTCAATATGCTGATGTTTTCAATGCCATAGTGCCGGCACACAGCCCAAAAACGTGAGGCCCACAATCCGTGTTGCTCGTCATAAACGACATAGTGGAGGTGTTGTTGATAGCCGATGGCGCTTATCAACGATTGAAATTCGGCAGTCGTGATGATGTGAGCCGTGCGCTCACCATCTTCGTCGGCTGTCTTTAAATAGTGGTGGTGTGGAATCAATGCCGCGCCACTTATATGTGCTTTGTCATACGACTCGGGGGTTTTGGCAATTTCCAAAACCTGAACCCCCGAGTCTTGTATGTGATCAGCGAGCCACGACCCTTCGATGATCAGTGGGACGTCTTTCACTCGTCGTTGCCGCTGGCCAGTTGGTCGAAGGCTTCGCGCATGCCAGCTTGCAACGCGGATTTGTCTTCAGCCGACCATTGATCGGGTTCGTCGCGAATAAACGAAGTCTTATCGACCCGATTGTCAAAGCGTCCGACGGGGATAAAATAGTCATTCCCGTCTCGGCTCACTTTCACCGAGTTGGCTTTGCCTGACGTTGCGATCAAGTGCTCCATGTCGCACACGCCATAGTCGCCGTACATGACAGCTAGGGGCACGCCGTGGTGCAAGATGCTGCCAGGATCGTTGGGGTCGGTGCGCGCGGCATTCTTGCGCCGGCTTTCTTCTGGCGTAACCCAGATGTAGAGAATGCTGCTCTTGTCCAAAATTTCATTGTCGAGTTGGGCCAAGCTGCCTTGGTAGCCGAAGGGGTGGGGGAATGGATAGAGTTGTCCGTCGGCACAGCCGCGGGCAAACTCGATCACCACTGTTTTTCCTTCTAACGAATCGGGCACTTCCGCAATTTTGTCTTCCAGCAAAGTGCGAGCTTCGGCTTCGATGGGACCAGCGATATCGCGCTGCAAATCTTCAGGCAATGCACTGATGACTGCCTCGCCACCGGCCCGCACGCGGGCTGCGTCGATGCGCTCAAAGAGCCACCGCGCTGGTGAGTCAGGTGCCGGCTTGTTTTTGTTGACGAGGTCTTGGTAGTCTTCATTCATCAGTTCGATCAAGGTCAGCCAGTCGACTGGATTGCGAAAGGGCAGCGCCGTCGAGATAAAAAAGAGTCCCTGGTGCCCACGCTCGGTCAATTCGTCGCTGATGCGGCGCATGATATGAACGTAGGGAAAGTCATCGAGCTGAACGGTTTGGCCGATGCCGAATTGTTCTTGGCATTCTTCTGGGCTGAGATTGGCCAGATAGCGTCGAGCTTCGGATTTGCCACTGGCTGGGAGCGCCAACAAGAGCATGACATCAATGTGCTTAGACATTCTAGAATCCTTTCAATTAGAGTGGGCAAAGGCCCTGAGACAGAGGTATTTTACTGACGTTCATTATTGAGTTTGCGGCGGCAATAGTCAAGAATTGTCGCAGATCGAGATAGTCCGAGCCGAATGAAGATATGTAGTGTAGAATGTCGCCTAATTCTAGATTGAGGGCGGAATGAACGACGATCGTACAATTTTTCTCACTCCAGATGACGATGACGCTAAAAAAGCACAATCGTCGGTGGATACGACTGCTAGCGAGTCGCCCCCTGAACCCGAAATCAGCCAGATAGGCCCTTATCGACTCGTCGAACAGATCGGCGAAGGCGGTATGGGGCTGGTCTATAAGGCTGAACAGCTTGAGCCCATCAAGCGTATCGTGGCCTTGAAAATGGTCAAACGCGGCCTCGATACCGAAGAATTTATAGCCCGCTTCGAATCCGAACGCCAAGCCCTGGCGATGATGGACCATCCCTGTATTGCGCGGGTGATTGATGCTGGCGCCTCAGAACAGGGCCGTCCTTACTTCGTTATGGAATACGTCGACGGTATTTCGCTCAATGACTACTGCGATGAAAACAAGCTATCAGTAGAAGAGCGCCTCAAACTTTTTATCTTGGTTTGTGAAGGCGTCCAGCACGCCCATCAAAAGGCCATCATTCATCGTGATTTGAAACCATCGAATGTGATGGTGACAGTCATCGATGGCCACCCCTTGCCTAAAATCATCGACTTTGGTGTGGCCAAGGCTATGGATTCAACAGTGTTTGAAAACACCATGACGACTAGCGTGGGGCAGCTCGTCGGCACGCCGGAATACATGAGTCCAGAGCAAGCGGACCTTGATGGCGGTGGAATAGATACCCGGACCGATGTTTACGCCCTAGGCGTGGTGCTTTATGAGCTTTTAGTGGGGCAACTTCCATTCACTTCCGCTGAGTTAAAAGAAATGGGTTTCCACGAGGTCTTGCGGACCATCAAAGAGGTGGAGCCGCCCAAGCCCAGCACGCGTTGGAGCTCAATATCTGAGGTGGCGGATCCCGAAGTGATCGCCATGTGGGAAAATCGACGAACCAATGCGTCGACTCTGAGGCGAGAATTAAAAGGGGATCTGGATTGGATCACCATGAAGGCCCTCGAAAAAGAGCGTGCGCGGCGCTACGAAACTGCCAATGCCTTGGCCCAAGATGTGAAACGCCATTTGGAGAACATGCCAGTAGCTGCTGGTCCTCCCTCGACAACTTACCGCATGCAAAAGTTTGTGCGACGCAATCGCACCGGAGTGGTGGCAGCCGGTGTTGTGCTTGTGGTGGTCATCGCAGGTATTTTTGGCACCACGACCGGTATGATCCGTGCCTTACACGCTGAAAAGCGCGCGCGGGTTGAAGCCGAAACGGCGTTGCAGGTGTCCGATTTCTTGGTCGATCTGTTTGAAGTGGCCGATCCAGATCGGGCGCGCGGCAATTCTATTACGGCGCGCGAGATTCTCGACGCGGGTTCAAACCGTATCGCCGATGAGTTGGCGGCCCAACCGGAGACTCAAGCGCGATTGATGAACACCATCGGCAAGGTCTACCGCAATTTAGGGCTCTATGAGGAAGCGGGCCCACAGTTGGAATCGGCTCTGGCGTTACGTCGAAATTTGTCGGCAGGAGAAAACGAAGATCTGGCTGCAAGCTTAGCGGAGTTGGCGGACCTTTATATGCAACTGG
>JBLIOK010000252.1:0-3946 GCA_047639735.1 Candidatus Krumholzibacteriia bacterium
CGCTGAATGATGGCCGAATGGTGTGGCGTTTGCGTGTCGCGAGTGTCGGTGCCCTTTCACTCAACCTTGGTTTCACGAAGTTTATTTTGCCTTCATCGGCGCAACTCTTGATCTACCCGGCTCAGGAGATGGGAGCGGCGCGTGAATTTGAACTTGGCGCAGGGGCAGAACACACGGAACTTTGGACACCCGTTTTTCTTACTGACGACTTGGTTGTGGAGTTGACTGTCCTTGCTGAAGAGAGGGCGGCCGTGGGTTTAGAGTTGAGTCAAATTGGCCGTGGATATCGGTTGTTTGGTGAGCCTCATCTTGATAAAGCGGGCAGTTGTAATATTGATGTGATTTGCTCTGATGGCGACCTTTGGCGCGATGAAATTGATTCGGTGGGTCTATTGCAACGCAATGGTTCGGATGTGTGCACGGGTTTTATGGTCAACAATGTTGATTCCGACGGCCGCTCGCTGTTCATGACCGCGTTTCATTGCAACGTAAGAGCTGCCACGGCGCCTTCAGTGGTCGTCTACTGGAATTTTCAAAGCCCAGTCTGCGGGCAGCAACAAAGCATCGATGACGTGCCGATGCAATCAACAATGGGCTCGGCTGTGTTGTCGGAATACATGCCTTCAGATTTTACTTTGCTGGAATTGGACGAGGCTCCCGATCCAAGTTATGACGTGAAGTATGCAGGGTGGAACCGGTCCAGCGCCGACCCCAATGGTGCCGTGACGATTCACCACCCCAGTACCGATTGGAAGAGCATTTCCTTTGAAGACGACCCGCTGACGACGACGTCATCAGGATCCACCGGACCGTCGCCTGGAGACGGCACCCATTTGCGGGTAACAGATTGGGATCGGGGCACCACTGAGCCAGGTTCTTCGGGCGGGCCACTCTTTGATCTGAATCATCGGGTAGTAGGGCAGTTGCATGGTGGAACCGCGGCCTGTTTCAATAACGAGTCCGATTGGTACGGCCGGTTTTCTGTTTCTTGGACGGGTGGCGGAACGACATTTTCGCGACTGAGCGACCACCTTGATCCGGATGGTAGCGGCGTGATGACGACAGACCTCTTCGATCCATTTGCCGGAACAATTGCCATCACTCCAGAGGATGGCGGGGCGGCCGAGGGTGTTGCTGGCGGCCCCTTTACTCCGACTGATTATGTCTATACGATCGAAAATACGGGAGACATTGGCGTCGAATATGAGGTGCGCGTGTCGGCCTCATGGTTGACCGTTGACACAACTGGAGGTGACTTGGGCCTAGGCCAGTCTGTCTTTGTGACCGCCAGCATCAATGACGAAGCCAACAATTTGCCTACTGGAGTTCATCGTGCAGTCATCGATCTTGTAAACTTATCCTCGGGACAAGGCTCGGCCTCTCGTGAAATCGTTTTGACGGTTTTCGCCAAGGGAATAGTATTGGTTGGTCCGGTACCCAATCCTTTCTCGAGGCCTCCAGTGGCCATCCGATACACGTTGTCTGGTGCTGCCAGTGTTCGGGCGCGGATCAGTAATATTCGTGGGTTGCAAGTGCGCGACCTGGGCAAGTCGTCAGGCTCTGTCGGCGAGAATGATATTTTGTGGGATGGTCTGGATGATTCCGGCGACCGCGTGCCTTCGGGTGTGTATGTGGTGACGGTTGAGGGCTTGGGGCAAACGCTTAGAAAGAATCTTACTTACGTGCACTGAAAGGCTAAAGATGGTCGGCAAGACATTACTCCACTATGAGATCACCGCATCTATTGGCAAGGGTGGCATGGGCGAAGTTTTTCGCGCTCGCGACACCAAATTGAACCGCGATGTGGCGGTCAAGATATTGCCCCCAGAATTGAGTGGTGATGATGAGCGGGAAGCGCGCTTTCAACGTGAAGCTCGTGCCTTAGCGGCCTTGCAGCACCCCAACGTGGCCTCGGTCTATGGGTTTGAAGAAGTTGACGGTGTGCGCTTCATCATTATGGAGTTTATCGACGGCTCGGATTTGAGCGTCCGCATGAACAAGGGTAAGGTGTCCGTATCGGATGTGCAGAGCATTGCCCGGCAGATCGCGGCGGGACTCGAAGCCGCTCACGATTCAGGAATTGTTCACCGTGATTTGAAGCCGGCTAATATCATGGAAACCATCGAAGGCGATGTGAAAATTCTCGATTTTGGTTTGGCTCAGGCCTGGATTGGCGATGAGCAAAGCCAAGTCGAATCTTCGGCCTCGCCCACGATTACGGCGGCCATGACCCAGGTTGGTGCCATCTTGGGCACGGCAGCTTACATGAGCCCAGAACAAGCGCGCGGTAGCAATGTCGATCGGCGCGCTGATATCTGGGCTTTTGGCGTGATTCTTTTCGAGATGTTGACCGGTACTCAGCTTTTTAAGGGCGAAACGGTGAGCGACACTTTAGCAGCCGTATTGCGGGCCGAGCCAGAGTGGGACCTGTTGCCCGTTGATGAAGCACCGGAATTGTGCCGCTTGATCGAACGTTGTTTGGAACGCAAGCCTAAGCAGCGGCTGCGAGACATCGGCGAGGCGCGCATCTTTTTGCAAGAAGGTGGCGCGGGAAGTTCGCTGTTAAATTTTTCTTTTTCAGGTGGCGAAGCAGTAGCGGATATGGCGCCGGTGCAAAAGACATCATTGCCGATGCTGCTCATCGTTGGGTTGTTGTGTCTTTTTGCGGGTGCTGGCATCGGCTGGAAGGCGCTCAGTGGAGCAGAACCACCGCCAGTGATTCATGCCATGATCCCGCCACCAGAAGGATTGAATTTTCAAACCAGCGGCATTGGACCAGGCATCGCCACGATTTCTCCAGATGGAACGACGATTGCTTTTACCGCGGAGGACGCGTTGGGGGACACGTACCTCTATATGCGGCGGTTGGATCAAGGCGAGTCGGTTCGTCTATCTGGTGCGGATTCACCGGCCTATCCCTTTTGGTCGCCCGATAGCAAGTTTATTGGGTTTTTTGATTACAAGAATTTAAAACTCAAAAAAATTGCGGTTGGGGGCGGTCCGCCGATCACTCTCTGTGCTGCCCAAAACGGTAAAGGCGGGTCATGGGGAGCCGACGGTGTAATCATTTTTTCACCAGATTTTAATACGCCTATTCATCGGGTCAGCGATTTCGGCGGTGATCCGGTTGCCGTCACATCCTTGGAGGGCGGAGAGGACTCAAATCGTCATCCCAGATTCTTGCCCAACGGACGCGATTTTATTTACACGGCCCGCACTCCTCAGGGTAGCTCCAATAATCGAATAAAATTTGCCTCATTGGATACATCTGTGGTAACGCGGTTGATTGGTGAGTCCCAAGGGCATGCCGAATACGCCATGGGGCATGTGTTAACCGTAGCCGACAACAGCTTGATGGCGACGCCCTTCAGCAGCGATGGGACAAAAGCTTCCGTCGGTGCGGTTCCCTTGGTGGAACAGGTAATGGTGATCGGTGGGGCAGCCCTGTCGGGATTTGGTGTCGCACCAGATGGCGCGCTTGTCTTTCAGCACGGCTCTGTTGCTGATGACGAACAACAAATCAATTGGGTTGATCTCGAGTCCGGGGCCATCACGCCAATTGGCAAGCCAGGCTTTTTCGGCGAACTTACCATATCGCCGGACGGGAAGATGGCTGCCGTCGAAGTACTGGATTCCGGAGGTGAATCCATGGACCTTTGGTTATTAAATCTTGAAACTGAGTTGATGACTCGGTTCACCTTCAACGAATCAGCTGAACGCAATCCTATCTGGTCACCAGATTCTGACTTTCTTTTTTATGCGGCCGAGGAAGATTCTTCGTTCCAGATATTGCGTAGCCCTATTGAAGGGCAAGGTCGGGCGGAAGTCATTCAAGAGTGGGAAACACCTATGAGGCCAACGTCCATAGCGCCTGATGGGAGCATCTTGTTGGTCGAATTTTTGAGCGAAACCTCGGTAGCGAATATCGGGAAGATAAAGCTGGATT
>JBLIOK010000253.1:0-3934 GCA_047639735.1 Candidatus Krumholzibacteriia bacterium
ACCGTGACACCGCCAGCACCGAGAGCAACACCTCCAACGCGACCATTGACGCTGACGACATCGCCCACGTTAAGGTCGAGCATCGCTCCGCCTTCTCCTGCCAGATCGGAAAGCAATTCAGTTCCGTTGGCAGCAATCAGGAATGAAGAGCTTTCAAGGACGGTGCCTTTCGCATCACTGGCACTGTCAAGGTTGCCCATCAAGGAGACCTTGGTGGAAGGAGCCGCAGGAACGACCAAACCGGGATCAATGTTGATGTCGGTATAAGGGCCCGTGCCAATGTTGCCAGCTGAATCCGCCATCACGCCCTGTACTCGCAGGCCGGTCGATGGATTTACCAGAGTATTGTTACTGTCTATTCCAAAAATTCCCGCCCTCGTATATGCCCTGGACCCACCATCGCTCAGAACGAAAAAGCCGGAACCCTGAATGGCCAGATCCGATTTCTTACCTGTCGATTGAAAGTTTCCTTGTGAGAAATTAGTATCGATACTTCCTACTGAGACACCAAGCCCGATTTGTTGCGGGTTCGTGCCGCCCATTCCGCCAGCGACAGGCCGGCTGGATGATTTGATAGTTTGGGTCAACATCTCGTTAAATGTGACACGGCCGGACTTGAAGCCCGTTGTATTACTATTGGCAATGTTATTACCAATGACGTCAAGGTTGGTCAAGTTGGCTGCTAAGCCAGAGACACCGGAATAAAGGGAACGGAACATAGACTTTCTCCTGGTTCGATTGTCCGCCGACCCGCTGGTCGGCAGTGTGACTTAGCTTACTTTGTAAATTTCAGAGACGTAATATTCTGTGTCGCCAACGACGACCACAGCTTGGTTGTTTTGGTAGCGCAATCCATCAACAGCACTGGTCATCAGTGTCTTGAAGGGGAGATCGTCGCCGCCAGATGAGGTAAGCGTTACCTCGAGGGTATAATCACCGTCGGGAAGGACTTCGTCGCCCTCGCCCAAACCATCCCAATTGATTTCTGATAACCCGGTCTTGACATCTTTGGTAAATGTCCTGACGACATTGCCCGAACTGTCTTTAACTTCTATAACCGCGTTGCCTGGCACGTCAGCGGCGATCATGTTTTGTGTAGCAACACCATCAATCAGCTCCACCCCAGTGCCCTCTACGGTCACTTGCTTTCCGACCAAGCCGAGCATTGATGTGTTGTTGATAGCCTGATTCATGATCAAGCCCTCTTCGAGATTAGCGTTTGTTTGCTCCATCTCTTCAAGCATCGTGAATTGGGTTATTTGCGAGGTGAACTGCTGATTGTCCATGGGGCTCATGGGATCCTGGTTTTGGATCTGAGCGACCAGAAGCGTCATAAAATCAAGCTTGCTGACTTCAGCCGGATTTCGTGACTCTGCCCCCAACGTGGGCCCAACTAGGTCGGTTATTCCTGCAACTGGCATGACTATTTCTCCTCACTAACTGTTTCCAATTTAAGCTCTTCATTCAATTGCCAATCCAATGCGCTTTGCCACGCTTGACGAGTTTCTAGACTCTCAGCGTTGACAAACCCATCCTGACTATTGGGACTGTCTTTTCTCTCTTGTTGGCCTCGTTTTTGGCCTTGGCGTTCATCGTTTTTGTCGTTCTGCTTGCTGTCGTGGCGTGACTCGGCGCCATCTTTTAGTTCAACTTTGATCTCAACCTGGTTGAAACGGCCCGAGCGCTCGATGATCCGATCGGTCAATTCGTTGACATCATTAATCAAGGCGGCTTCGGCGACACGGTCAGTGGCGAGAATCATCACCATCAGCCGATCACCCTTTGGTAAAAAAGTAACTTCCACTTGTCCAAGCTTCTCAGGATTCAAATTGATGGTTAGCTTCTCCTGCGTCATCACGTTTGGCACCCGGCTTGTCACGTGATGAGTGACTTGGGCGCGGATCTGGCGGCCGACGTTAGCATCCATGTTTACGCGGTCACTCGAAGCCATGTGAGTGCGAACCGACGCGTCTTGCGCAGGTGCCGCGACTTCGACAGAATCTAAAGCGATCGCTCCCGAAGAGTCGCTGCTTTCATTATTCGCGGTAGCTTGCGCCTGGGCGAGAGCCTGTTGTTGCTCGGCTGATTGTTGGTCGGAATTCTGTTCGCCATCTTTATGAGAGGCATCGGTTTCAATCGTCGTTGCGTCACCCATCTCATCAACGAGTTGACTTTCGCTAACAACCGACTTGCCCACGTTCACGGCTTCTACAGGTACAGACGGAATCGCGGCAGGTTGAGATTTGGTGGGTGCTTGTTTATTGAGTTTCTGATCGGACTCTGGCAAACTCAAGTCCGCATCTTCATCTATCAATCCTTGGATAACTTCTTCAATCTCGTTAATGGCGGTTGCCGCTGCAGCGTTCAAATTGGACGAGTTTTCAACCGATGCGGAATGTGCCATTGCTGGCCCACTGCCTGCTTTCGGTGTGGCCATTTCGCTAGCTGGCGCCGATGGGTTTCCCAGACCAGGCATTGCGGTATTGCTTTTACTCGACACCATTGGCGAAGCGCCCTTTGTTGTTGTTTCGTTGATCGTCGCCAGCACGGCCTGCACGGCTTGTTCTATTGGTTCTGCAGGCGCCGCATTGTTCAGCGCGGCCGCGGCGGCTTCACCGGCAACTGATTCATTAACAATTTGCGCTTGTACAGCCAGGCCTTGGGCGACGATAGCCGGCAACAGATTGTTGGCCAATTTCGTATCACTCGCCTTTTCGCCCTCTGAGGCATTAACGCTGGTTTGAGGTTGCGAGTCTTGGATGGCACCCGTGTCCGCTAATTTTTCAGTTTTGCGTTGGTGGTTGTTGCTCATGGCTTTTTCCGCTCTTTCTTCATGATCAACCAGCATTTGTGAAAAGTTGAGACCCTCTTCTCTATCGCCTTGATGAGAAGGGTTTCCCATTTCACTTCTTCCCGATTGCGACCGACCCGCCGATTTTGATTGCTTTGTTTCAGCGTCGAATGACATAAAGTGGTCAATACTATTCATCAACCGTTCCCTTTCAAACTCATGCGAGTGCTGATCTGAGCGGCGAAGCCGGCGTCCATTTTGGCGAGAATCTTGGCGGCTTGGCGCTCTTTCATGCGGCTCATTATGTCCAGCACGATGTCCATATCCAAAGCGCCCAAAATTGGGGCAGCTTGTTGCGGCTTCATGGCTTCATACATCTTGGCCAACTTGGTAGCAGACCGTTCACGCTCAGCCACATATTCTTGTTGTTTGGAATCCAGTTTTTTGATCACGGCCAGGAGGCTTTCGCGGCCTTGTTCGAGGACTTGTTCTTGAACAGCGATGGATTGGCCTAGCGCCAAAAGCCCTTCACGATCTTGTTGGATTCGGTCGCGCTCCACTGCCATATCATGGAACACACGCTCGGCGGCGGCATAGTCGTCTGCCGTTAGCTCAGGGTTGGTATCGCTGCCAACCTGTTGCTTAAGTTGAGTGCTGATCCCTACAACCCCACCAAAGATGAGGATGAAAGTGATGATAGAAATGATGAGCACGCTTTTCATAAATTTTCCTCTCAAGTCCTTCTGTCTGTCGTCGAAATCCTATATGGGTCCGGCTGACTTGTCTTCTCACTTCGCAATGCTGATGCCAGTTCAACCGGGCAATTACGGTATGGCTGTTGCCATCTAAATCCGCGCTTAAAAACAAGATAGGAACGGACGGAATATTATTCCGGTCAGTTCATCGCCTTTCGCACGGCAAAATCTACCTTCGGGCTGCAGATAGTGCCGAACGGTGCCTGTTCTTTGCGCGCCGCTGCATTTCACTACGGATTTGCCCAATCTCATCAAGGTCTTGGCGTTCAATTTTTGCCTGGTCTGCCCGCCATTGCTCTTGCTGTTTTTCACGCAGACGTTCCAATATTTCTTTGTTACGCCAAGCTTCTTGTAATGCCAATTGGGTGTTGTCGAGTTCGACAGTGGC
>JBLIOK010000254.1:0-3910 GCA_047639735.1 Candidatus Krumholzibacteriia bacterium
TTCAGTCAGTTCATGCTGTACTGGTACGCCAATATTCCTGAGGAAACGATTTGGTACTTGGTGCGCACCCAGAATGGTTGGCAGCATATCGCCTACGCCACGTTGTTCGCCACCTTGCTGGTGCCGTTCCTGGGCTTGGTTTCGTACTACGCCAAACGCAGTCGCAAAATGCTGGCCTTTTGGGCCTGTTGGATCATCGCTGCGCAATGGCTGAACATGTACTGGGTTGTTATACCGGAATTCAGCGACACCCTTACTTTTGATCCGATGTACGTGACCTGTTTCATCGGCATCGGCGGCTTATGGTTGGCTGGTATCACGCGCTTGGCGTCTGGCAATTCATTGTTGCCCGTGAAAGATCCGCGCCTGGAACAATCGCTGCGTTTCGAAAACATCTAAGAGGAGAAAACGATGGCCGCGGCCAACGCTAAAAAATCTGGGTTCAATGGTTTCGCCGTCTCGATGTCGGTGGTGGCTGGATTGATCTTTGTCTATGCCATCTCCCTCTTTGTGCAGGGCGGCTACAACATGTATTTGAACAAAGAGATCGAAGCCAAGATCTACTCGGCCGAGCCAGGCGAAGACTTGGTGGCGCATCAGGCCGAACAACAGGCTTTGTTGAACGAAGAGGTGCGGTACCTCGATGCGGAAAACGGTGTGCTTTGCATGCCCATTGAAGACGCCATGGACCGCGTGGTCGCCCTGAATAACAAGTAATGATGTGCCCTGTCCATTGGGACGGTACGAAAGAGGTAACGGTTTGATCGGCAGCGCATTTCTCTCAACTTGGTTTCCCACCGACGCGTCTACGCATGCAACTGGTGTGGACAGTGCGTTTTTCAGTATCGGCGCGGTGGCTATCATCGTGCTGGTGGTGTTGTTTGGTTTGGCCGTCGTGGTCACGCTCACTCACTTGCGGAAATCTAGTGACCCCGAACGCGTTCCTGCAGGCGGATTAAATCTGCCGTTGCTGGGCATCTGGGTCGTGGGTTCATTGGCCATTGCTGGCTTTGTGTTCACCATCGGTTTGCCCGGATTCCTTGACCAAAGCGTGGCACCGTACGGCGCATATAACATCACCGTCAATGCCCGCCAGGGCGCTTGGGGATTCACTTACCCCAATGGCCACGAGTCTGACACTTTGCGGGTGAAGGTCGACACTCCGGTGCGACTGACCCTGAACAGCGCTGATGTCGCCCAAACGATCTCGGTACCCGAGTTACGGTTGCAGCAAGCTATCTTGCCGGGCACTCCCACCGAAGCTTGGTTCGAAGCCACGGCACCTGGTGTTTTCCCCATTCACTCCGGGGCCTATTCGGCGGCCACCCACGACAGCTTGAAAACGGCTGTGTTGTCGCTGACTCCGGACGAATTCAAAGCCTGGTTGGCCTCGGTCGAAGACATTTTTGTTGGTCGCACATTGGCTGAAGTTGGCGAGTTGTTATACACCAGCCAAGGCTGCGCCGTTTGCCACTCGTTGGATGGGTCGACGGTCATTGGGCCGTCGTTCAAAGACGTTTACGGCTTTGAATTCCTGACCACCGATGGCACGACCGTCCTGGCCGATGACGCTTACATCAAAGAATCGATCCTTGATCCCAACGCTTCGATTATCGACGGTTACCTACCGGTGATGACACCTTATGCTGGCATCTTGGGCGATCGCGAAATTGAAGCGATCACGGCCTTCATGAAAACCTTGTCCGAACGCGGCGACACCGCACTGGAGAACTAGATGCACACCGTCACCAAATCAGCGAAGGCTCAGGTGAGCGCCAGTTTCATCGGCGGCGCCCGTGGATTCATGG
Source organism: Candidatus Krumholzibacteriia bacterium (assembly GCA_047639735.1). Taxonomy (GTDB): domain Bacteria; phylum Krumholzibacteriota; class Krumholzibacteriia; order LZORAL124-64-63; family LZORAL124-64-63; genus JAGRNP01. Next base: position 1,809 of record JBLIOK010000254.1, read on the forward strand.
CCTGGTTTTCATCCAATGATCACAAACGCTCGGCGTTGGTGTTCATGGTTCTCACTTTGATCGCGTTCACCATGGGTATGAACTTGACCTACCTGCCCCAAGCGAAAGCCTTGGGCGCTACTGGTATCGGCAACGGCATCTTTTTACAGACAGTCACCTATCAACGTTTGTTTATGGTGATGGCTTGGTTGGTGCCCGTCTTGCCATGCTGCGTCGGCCTGTTTGTTTTGCCATTGCAGCTGGGTGCGCGCAACATGGCTATGCCAGCGTTGACTCGCGCTAGTGTGTATTTTTATGCTTCGGGTTTGTTGCTTTTGCTCGGCTCGCTCTTTGCCGGTGCGGTGGGCAGCGGTTGGACGTTAGACACGCCCATGAGTTTGCTTGATCCCGGTACATTTACGGTGTTGGCCGCTTCGTTGGTTTTACTGGCTTTGAGCTGGTTTGTGACCGGCGTGAACTTTGTCGTTACTGTTCATCAGAATCGCGCGGAAGGCATGGGCTTCTTTGACATGCCGCACGCGGCCTGGGGCTTTTACCTGACCGGCTTTGTGCTGATTTTGTCCGGCGCGCTGTTCGGTGTTGCCGTGGTTTATTTGGCAGCCAGTAAGATTTCTGGGGGTGCTTTGTTTGGTTTGGAAGCCGACCCCATGATGTGGCGTCGCTACTTTTGGGCGGCGTTGCGCCCAGCGGCCTACTTTGCCATGGTGCCGGCGATTGGAATTATCAGCGATGTGATCAGTGGCGTGGCGCGAAAAGCTTCAGCCGGACACCGGGTTGTTATCGGCGCCATGACGGCCTTGACGGCCATTGGTATTGTCAGCTACGGCGCTAACTTGATTGGCCAAGGCCTCGATGGCCAAAATGTGCTCGTCTTCAGCGCCTTGAGTTTGATGGCAGCGGTACCGGTGGCCCTGATCAGTTTCACTTGGTTGTCGACATTGTTCCGTGGCTCGGTAGCCTGTGCGGCGCCAACCACTTTTGTGATCGTATTTATCTCCAACGCGGCCATGGTCGCCGCGACGGGATTGTTTTTGGTCAGCCCAGCTTTAGGCCAATACCTGGGCGCGACGATGTTCGCTTCGGCGCAACTGGATTACGTTTTGTGGGGCGGCGTTTTGTCCGCTCTGTTTGCCGGCATGCATTTTTGGTGGCCAAAGATGATGGGTCGCCAATACAGCGATGATGTGGCGCGCATTGGCGCGGTGCTGTACATGATCGGTTTGCACATGGCTTTGGTGCCGCGCTTGGTTATGGGCACCCGCGGTGTGCCCCAAGACTTCACTGGCTTGGTGCCGCATACGTTGTTCTTGGCTGAAATCTCTAGCCTCGGTTGGTTGATCGTTTATTCCGGCTTGGCGGTTGTGGTGGGTAACCTATTGGTTACAGTGTGGGGAGATGAAGCGGCTGAGGATAATCCGTGGGGTGCTGAAGGAAACGAATGGACAGTTGCTTCGCCAGCGGCTAAGGATAATTTCAGCTGATTAAATAGAATAACCGCAAAGGATATCCATGCTCGGCAAGATTCTGGCCCACTATGAGATCATAGAAAAAATTGGCGCCGGAGGCATGGGCGAAGTCTTCCGCGCAAAAGACTCTAAGCTCGACCGCGAAGTGGCCATCAAAATCCTGCCGCGCGAAATGAGCGGCGACCCCGAACGTGTCGCTCGCTTTGAACGCGAAGCCCGCGTCCTCGCCAGTTTACAGCACGCCAATATAGCCTCGATCTACGGATTTGAAAACCTGCCCGAAGCCCGATTTTTAGTGATGGAACTGATCGACGGCGAAGACCTTTCCGAGCGCATGGACCGTGGTCCCATTGAGGTGCAAGAAGCGGTTGAGATCGCCTGCCAAATCGCGCTAGGCCTAGAGGCCGCCCACGACCAAGGCATCGTCCATCGCGACCTCAAACCCACCAATGTTAAAATTGCCGCCGACGGCACCGTCAAGGTGTTGGATTTTGGTCTGGCTCGCGCCTATGTGGGAGACACCGGCAGCGAAATTAATCCCGAGTTTTCGCCCACTATTACGGCGGCTATGACCCAAGCGGGCACCATCCTCGGCACTGCGGCTTACATGAGTCCCGAACAGGCTCGTGGTAAAGC
>JBLIOK010000255.1:0-3866 GCA_047639735.1 Candidatus Krumholzibacteriia bacterium
GGGATACGGATCATACTGCTGCGGTTTGTGGCGCTTGAAGCGATTTCGTTGGGAGCTTCGTAGTTCGGGTCCAAACGCCGGTATGCGTTAACACTCGCGTTCATGATAAGGCACATTTCTTCAGATGAATGAAGCAACCGCTCGATGAAGTCTTGTCCGATTTGAGACATGTTGTGCTCGCCGTCGGCATCGTGGAACAGGTTTTCACCGTTGCGCGACAAACTCATGTTGGTGTGCATACCGCTGCCGTTGATCCCCGTGATAGGTTTGGGCAGGAAACTTGCCGTCATGTCCATCGATTGAGCCACTTGGCGGCACAGGAGTTTGTAGAGCTGGATGCGGTCGGCGGCGATCAAGGCGCCGGCGTATTTGTAGTTCATCTCGAATTGGCTCGGGCCCACTTCCGGATGGTCTTTTTCGTTTTCGAAGCCCATGGCGCGTTGCACTTCAGCCGCGGAGTCGATGAACTGGCGTAAGGGGTCTTGGGGCAGGCTGTTGTAATAACCACCGTTGCTGACCAGATCAAAATTGCCACACGTGTGATAGTTGCTCTCGGCATCTCGCCCGTGGAAAATGAATCCTTCAATTTCAGCCGAAACGTTGGCGACGGTGCCGTCTTTCTTGAACATTTCCTCGGTGTAGCGGGCGAGGCGGCCACGGAAATCAGATTCAAAAGGCGATCCGTCTTGGTCGAGCACCGAGCCGAAGACGAGGACTTTTCCAGGACCAAAGATGTCCGATGGCATCCAATAGAATGCACGCCAATCGATACCCAAGCGCAGGTCGCTTTCGGCTATTTGGGTGAAACCGCGGACTGACGAACCGTCGAAGGTGAGCTGGTCTGTGCTCAACAAGAATTTCTTATCGTAGTCGAGCATGTGCAGCCGGCCTTCAAGGTCGCTGAATGCCACGGTAACGGCCTTGATTCGTTTTTCTCCGGTCAAATAGTCGCGCCGCTCTTTTTCTACCTTCTTCATGGGAGTCCAGTTTTCTTGGTGATATTTGGACTTCAAATTCAATTCTTCCAGCTGATCATAAGGGATCTCAAGGAATTCACGGAGCGGGGGTTTCGTGGGATTCATTTTTGCCTCACTTGAACAAGAAAAATTAACTATTAGTCTTAATTCTAACACAAATAAGCTTATCGACAACAATGTAATTCATTTTAGCGCTATTTTTCGGTCATGTAAGGTTATTCTCATATTTGGTATGAAAATAGGGGCCGCCGAAGCGACCCCTATTCTGTTCTCATTCCAAGGTTAGGCTAAATTTTGCTCAAATTACCAGACTTTGACCTGATCTTCGGGCGCAACATACATCTTATCGCCTTCAACCACGCCAAAGGTTTGAGCAAACTCAGGCATATTGGACAACGTTCCGAGCACGCGGTAGCGCGGCGGGCTGTGCGGGTCCGTCAAAACGCGATTGCGCATGGCTTCGTCCTTAGACTTCGACTGCCAGACTTGAGCAAAGCCCAAGAAGAAGCGCTCGTCGCCAGACCAGCCGTCAATCACAGGAGCGACTTCACCATTCAACGAGTTCTGGTAGGCACGCCAGGCGATCGTCATGCCTGCCAAGTCACCAATGTTCTCGCCCAAGGTCAATTCGCCGTTCACATTCAAGTCATCAAACACGGCGTACTGGTTGTATTGTTCGACCAAGGCGTCAGTGCGTTTCTTGAACTCGGCCAGATCATTTTCGGTCCACCAATTGCGCAAGTTGCCGTCGGCGTCATAACGCGAACCCTGATCATCAAAACCATGGCCCATTTCATGTCCAATGACGGAACCAATAGCGCCGTAGTTAACAGCGTCATCAGCACTCATGTTGAAAAATGGTGGCTGCAAAATGGCAGCTGGAAAGACAATCTCGTTACGAGTTGGGCTGTAATACGCGTTGACCGTTTGCGGCGTCATGCCCCATTCGTGGTCGCGGATCGGGTTCCCCAATTTTTCGCGATTGATCACCCATTGGAAAGCATTGGCGCGCATCTGATTGCCCACCAAATCACCCGGCTTGATCTCCAAGCGGCTGTAGTCTTCCCAGATGTCAGGGTAGCCCACTTTAGGTGTGAAGCTGGCCAGTTTTATGAGCGCTTGTTCGCGTGTGTCGGGGCTCATCCACTCCAGGCCATTGATGGCTTCGCCATAGGCTGTGCGCAGATTCTCCACCAAGTCCAACATGCGGGTTTTGGCTGCCGGCTTGAAGTGCTTGCTTACGTAAACCTTTCCAATAACTTCACCTAGAGACCCATTGACGTTGTCGACGCCACGCTTCCAACGGTCTTTTTGCTTCTCTTGGCCGTTGAGAGTGTTGCTGTAAAAAGCAAAGTTCTGTTGATCAAAAGCCGAGTTCAAACTACCAGCATAGCTGTTGAGCAAATTCCACTTGAGGAAGAGCTTCCAGTCAGCCAAGGAGGCATCAGCGAGAGCCTGGTTGAATCCGGTGATGAATTCAGGTTGGTTGACGATCACGTCGAGATCTTCGGTCACGCCGGCTTTGGCAAAATAGGCGGCCCAATCCATCTCATCGCCAAGTTCATGCAAAGTCGAAACTTTGTATTTGTTATAGCGTTTTTCGCTGTCACGGTTCTCTACGTTGTTGCGATGATTTCCAGCCAATGAGGTCTCCAATGCCATCAAGGCTTGGGCCGATCCGGCCGGATCATTCCACTCGGCTAGGGCGAACATTTTTTCAATGTGCTTCACGTATTCATCGCGCAAGGTGACGGATTTTTCGTCATCTTTAAAGTAGTAGTCACGGTCGGGGAGGCCGATGCCACCCTGCCAGAAATATAGCGCGTATTTCGTTGCGTCCTTGGCATCCACGGTGACGTAGGGGAAGAACGCGCCGCCACCGCCAATTTGCGCCAAGTGCGAGAAGTGAGGTGCCAGAGCTTTCTTGCTTTTGATGCCGTCAATGGCATCGAGCTCAGCTTGCAGCGGCGCCAAGCCTTGTTGTTCGATTCCTGTCGAATCCATGTACGAGTTATACATGTCGGCGACTTTTTGCTCGTCGCTGCCCATCGCCATGTCGCTTTGGGAGGACAGGTCCTGGATGATCACCAAGACGTCTTCACGCGATTGTTCGCGCAAGTCGATGAAACCGCCGGCGCGGGTTTGGTCGGCTGGGATCTCGGATTCCCGCAGCCAGGTTCCGTTCACGTATTCAAAAAAGTCGTCTTGGGGGCGCACTTCCGTGTCCATGTTGGCTTTATCGATGCCAGCGGTCAGGTTTTCGGTGCTAGGAGCGTCAGTAGCGCTATTTTCTTCACTGCAACCGGCAGCAAAGGCCAAAATACAAATCAAAACCATTGTCTTTAACATGCCTTACCTCGTCGGAACAGGCCGATTTGGCCTGATTAGTAGTTAGGATGAGCAAGAGACCAGCAGTGGAGGCGGCTGGTGCGTCGAACCTATTTCGCATTTGAGGCGGGAATGTTCCAGACCTTTTTTGAAGGTGGCTCGTATTTTAGCGAACCATGGCTTGGTATTTAATGGTGAAACTGTTGGCCTCGAATGCGTTGCGGCCCCGGAAAACACCGTTGGGTTCCACACAGATGCGAGTCATGCTTGGATCGAATCCCAGAGCGTCTGGCGCAGGGGTGTGATTGTAACTCAGGCCACCGTCGATCGAGTAAATGGTCTCCAGCCACGTTGGGTTGGCGTCCGCGTGGCGAAATTCCATATGCTCAGGAATGGGGTTGGTGATGAAAATGTCGTCAGCGGAATCGCTGCTCTGGTTGTCGTAGCGAAGGGTGTATATCACTTCATCACTAGGCACCACAGTGACTGCGGGGGACCGCAAAACCTGGTGTGTGCCATCGGTGTTTTCTTGCACCGATTCGACTTCGGCGCTTGCTTCAA
>JBLIOK010000256.1:0-3797 GCA_047639735.1 Candidatus Krumholzibacteriia bacterium
CGGTATCGCTGCGTCCATCAGAAAAACAATAACGGGCTCAGTCGTCGGGGATTCTCGGGCGCAGAGCGCGTCTTGACCCCGGGAGGGGCAATGCCAAACCAAAAGATCAAATCGGTAGGCCTATTTGGCAACCCAGCCAAGGAAGAATTGGCACCCGCAGTAGCCACGATTACCCGTCTCTGCGCACCAGCGAATGTTGCGGTAGTGGGTTCGGAAGATCTGCGCGCGGCCCTTGGTGAAGGGCTCGCATACCTCCCAAATGATCAACTCATTGATGAAGTGGATGTGGTTATTGCATTCGGTGGTGATGGCACGATGTTGCGAGCGGCCCGCGTATTGGGCCAGTCTGGCGTGCCTCTATTGGGCGTTAATTTGGGCTCGTTGGGGTACCTAACGGACGTGCCGCTAGAGGAGTTGGGCGCGGCAGTTACGGCTCTGTTAAAGGGCGACTTTCTGCTTGATGCCCGATCGCGGGTGTATTGCAGTATCTGGCGCGGCAACAAACGCATAGCGGCGGCCAACGCTCTGAATGACTTGGTTGTTAATATGGGACCCTTGCCCAGGGCGTTGGATATGGAATTGTATATGGACGACGATTCACTGGGCCGCTTCTTGGGAGATGGCATCGTGATCAGCACGCCGACCGGAAGCACGGCCTATAGCCTGTCCGCCGGTGGACCAATCTGCCAGTCGACAGTTGACTGTCTCTTGGTTACCCCAATTTGTGCTCACAGCTTGGGTATGAGGCCTCTCATCGTTGCTGATCAGACAGAGATAGGCCTCACACTTCATGAAACAGGTGAGGGCGCCATCTTGACCGCCGACGGTCAAAAGACGCATGTCTTGGCCGATGGTGATCAGCTCAAATTCAAGCAGGCCCATCAAGAAGTTGTTTTGGTGAAATTCCCGCACAGTAGCTTCTACCGCGTGATGCGCCATAAACTCAATTGGGGCGGTGCCCGCCGTCGTCTGGACGGTGACTCCTGATGCTAACGGAACTGAGGGTCGGTAACCTGGCTCTAGTCGAAGATCTTAATCTGCAATTGAATCCCGGACTTACCATGTTGACTGGCGAAACCGGCGCGGGCAAATCTCTGATCGCCGGCGCCTTGTCTTTGCTTACTGGCGTCAAGGCCGACCGGGGCTTGATCCGTGCTGGCGAAGAAATGGCCTGGGTTGAAGGCGTGTTTGACTTGGCTGATAGGCCGCAAATGCGGGCATGGTTGGTGGCGTTGGGCGTGTGTTTGGCCGCCGATGAAATCCTCGTACTGCGTCGAGAGTTACGTCTGACGGGACGCGGGCGGGTCTTGATTAATGGGTTGCTCTCGTCTCTTACTTTGTTGGAGCAAGTGGGTAGCCGCCTGCTGTCGATCCAAAGTCAGGATCAGCAACGCAAGTTAGGGCAAGCGTCATTTGCACAAAACTTTTTGGATAATGTCCTTCAGTTAAATCCAGAGCTTGCAGCGGTCAAACTGGCCCGTGAAGCATGGGACGCTTTGCATCTTGATTTGATCAACCGGCGACAGGAAGCTGAGTTTGCCCGCCAACAGGTTGATATGTGGCAGTATCAATTGCGAGAATTACAGGGCATGGGCCTAGACGCAGAGGAAGAAGAAAACCTGGCCGAGCAGTTGGCTTTCGGGCGCAATGCCAGATCGCTCTTGGAGGCCGCGAGCAAGTCTTTAGCCCATCTGAGTGAAGGCCAAGTGACCGCGCGTCAACTTCTTGGTTCCGCCTCGGGGGCGCTAGCGAGTGTCGCTTCGACAAGTCAGCGGCTCGATGCCATTCTCGACCAGATCCAGGAAGCCGAGCGCACCGTTGGCGAGGCCGGCCAAGATCTCGAGCGATTTTTGGACGCGGCTGAAGTTGATCCGGCGAAACTCGATGAGATGGAAGGCCGCAAGGCCCAATACGAAGAACTGCGCCGGAAATATGGCCTCGATGTATTGGGCTTGATCAGTCTTCAAGACAGTTTAGCGGATCGATTAGGACGCCAGTCAGAGGCGGTGCAAGACATCGACGCTTTGGTGAATGCCGTTGCCGAGGCAGAAACGGCCTTGGTTGCCGCCGCTCTTGATTTGAGGCAGAAGCGAATAGAGGGAGCACCCTCTGTGGCGGAACGGGCGGCCGAAGCGATCCGACCCTTGGCGTTGCCTGAAATTTCGTTGGCGTTCGAGTTTTCGCCGAGAATTGACGCGCAATCAAATTTTGTCATAGAGGGCGAGGCCTGTCAGATCACCAACACCGGGGCTGATAATGTCGCGCTATCCGCGCAGACTAATCGTGGTGAAAAAGCTGGCGAGGTGGCCCTTATCGCTTCGGGCGGTGAAAAGTCCCGTATTTTTCTTGGGCTTTCGGTTTTGGCCGACCAAAGTAATGAACAACCATTGCTGCTATTTGATGAAATTGATGCAGGGCTAGGTATGGATAATGCCATCCCTGTGGCTGCGCTATTGGCTGATTTGGCCAAGCGGGGCCAGGTGCTTTGCATCACTCATTTGGCCACTGTCGCTGCTCGCGGCGATTCGCATTTAAAGGCTGAAAAATCATTGAGCAACGAACGCACGACTTTGTCCGTGGACGCGTTGACGGGACCGGCGAGATTGGAAGAAATTGCACGGCTCTTGGGAGCTGACTCCTCGGGCGAGAAAGCCGCCGCGAATAGTCGTCTGGCCTATGCGAAACAATTGCTTGCGCAGGGATAGTGTGCCTGATGCAGTTCGGACATGACATTTGACGTAGGGCATTTCATGTCCCATACTTCCGCTTCTCGGATCGGATCTATGGTGCGCCCGTAGCTCAGCTGGATAGAGTATCTGCCTCCGACGCAGAGGGTCGCAGGTTCGAACCCTGCCGGGCGTACCACTTGACTTTTTGCAAAATTTTTTGCCAATGTCCGAATCTATGACGGCCGCTAGCCTCGATTCGGAATCTCCTTGTCAGATCCCAAAGCCTCGTTACCAACCTTGGGTGGACTTTTTCGGGTGTAAATTATGTTTTTACTACGACTTGTCTTGCTGTTGATATTCTTTATGATGATTCGTAGAATCTTTCGCTCGTGGCGTTCTGCCATGGTCGAACGCAACCGAAAGCCTGACACCGATGCTGAAGAGAAAAAGGCCACCGAGGTCGATTACAGCGATTTGACGGAACAGGGGATCGATGATGCTGATTTCGAAGAGATCCCGTAGGAAATCAGAATTCTTTAAGTCGCGGTTCCGAGACGGGAGCGGGGGCGATTTTCCCTTGCGCCAGTACTTGCGGTGCCGAGAAGATTTTAGCAGTGGATTGGTTCATGCGGCTTTGAATGTGGCTTTTTTGGTCACTTTGGGTCTCTTCACGAGAACATTGGGCTCGTTATTTGACCAGCATGGTCAGGACCTCAATTCTCTCTACAAACCGGCCGCTTGGGCCCTGATGGGCCTATTTATGCTTTCAGTGTTGCGCCGGTTGTATTACAAAGTGAAGGAATTGCGTGAGATCCGTGCTGAAATGGCTCACCTGCAGTCTCAATTTCGAGAAACTGAACCGGACGAATAGGGATATTAAGGCGAGCACTGCCTTTGTTCAAAAATCGGCAACTTAAGATTAAATAATGGTGTTAAGTTGGTCGATGACTTAAAAAATTGATGGTAAGGCGGTTGTTATTAAAGTCCGCTTGCCTGTTTTCGAAATCCAATAGCCTTCAATGGGGACCTGACAATGCAAGAGCTGATTCAAAAACTGCAAAATAAAGAAGCCCGCCTAGGAATTTTAGGTCTCGGTTATGTGGGTTTGCCTTTGGCCGTGAGTTTCGC
>JBLIOK010000257.1:0-3751 GCA_047639735.1 Candidatus Krumholzibacteriia bacterium
CTTCGGCGCCGATTTTAGGATGCTTCAACAAAGCGCCCATAAAATGAGCCACGCCCTCGACCAACTTCAGGGTAATGTTTCCCGTGAAGCCATCTGTAACGACCACGTCACACGGCCCCAACATGAACTGATTGCCTTCAATATTACCAATAAAATTAAGTCCGGATGCTTCTAAGAGCTGGTAGGTCTCAATACAGAGTTCGGTACCTTTTTTGGCTTCGCCGCCAATGTTCAATTGCCCTATGGTTGGCTTTTCAACGCCGAGCATCTCGCGACTAAACACTTCACCCATACGGGCAAAGCTCACCAGATGTTCTGGGGTCACTACGATATTCGCGCCGGCATCAACCATGACCAATTCGCCAGTGACCACTGGCATCACCGTGGAGATGCACGGTCGACTGATGCCCTTCATGCGTCCTAGGACAATCAAACTCGCAGCGACCATTGCCCCGGTGGATCCGGCCGACAAGACGGCGCTCACTGCACCCTGTTTTTGATCGGCCATCGCACGAACGATGGGACTATCCTGTTTCGTCTTAACCGCGACGGCAGGCGCCTCGTCCATATCGATGTCTTGTGTGCAGTGCACTATGCGAACGGTTGACTCATCTGCATCAGAATCTGCTAAAGCAGACTTGATTGCTGATTCGTCGCCATAAAGCGCCAGATCAAAACCACAATCGGGGCTCCAGCCAGCCAAGGCCCCCGGTACTGTCACTTTCGGCCCGTGGTCACCGCCCATTGCATCCACTGCAATCACAGGTTTGGAATCTGCCATCTCACCGACCTCCTTGCCGTCTCGTCATAAAACTATTCTAGGACTCGACGACTAACACTTCACGCTCGCCATAAAAACCACACTCGCGGCAAACGCGGTGAGGCAAACGCGGCGCACTGCAGTGTGGGCAAGTGTTAGGGTTTGGCTTAGTCAAATGCCAGTTGGCACGACGCAGACCTTTTTTTGACTTCGACGTTTTACTCTTTGGTACTGCCATGGGATTCCTCCAGTTGTATCATTATTTTCGCTCGCCATTTTTAACGAGTCTTTAAGGCAACGCGTCCCATCGCGGGTCTGTTGCTTCTTGACGACAATCACATTTCTTTTCATTCAAATCGGCGCCGCATGTGACACAGATTCCAAGGCAGTCTTCGCGACACACCACCGTTTGGGGATATGCCAAAAGCGTGCATTCACGCAGTCCCGGCTCCAGGTCGGCTACTCCGCGCTGATGAACAACCACAATGACCGAGTCATCATCTTCATCAGTATCCTGATTGCGCAGCACCATCATGACTACCGGTACAGGCCACGCCAACGGAAAACCTGTCAGGCAGCGAGCGCATGTAGCTTCACCCGCAGCATTCAAGTCGCCGTTGATCAGAATACGGCTCTCCATATCCTGAATTCTTAGCGTGCCCTTGAGGCTGACTGCCTCCGGTGACCCTTCACCTAACTCCAAACTAAGTGGGCTATCTATCGCCAGCTCAGTTTCGCCGATTTCCTGGTTGTCGAGATCCAATCTCATGCTGACCTCGGTTCAGTTGGCCAGACGGCCGTAATCTTCAGGATGCGAGCGCCAAAACTTAGTCGGCGCTCCCAGACCTGTCAAGTCAGACCAAAAGCGACTATTCGCCAAAAATAAGGCCCAATTCACGAGCAGCGTCCTCGGCGTTGGCCGAAGCGTGCACCGCATTGTTGGACAGCGAAGCACCGAACAGATCTCGGATTGTGCCAACGGCGGCTTCTTCAGGGTTTGTGGCCCCAATCAATTCGCGCAATGCCGGCACGGCATTTTCACGTTCCATACCGATGGTGATAACCGGACCACTGACGATATAGTCACACAATTCACCGAAAAATGGTCGTTCACTGTGCTCACCATAAAAGTCTTCGACCAGCGCACGATCAAGCTGGCGAAGCTGCAGGTTGGTGATGCGGAATCCGGCTTGGTTAACGATGGCCAGAATGGCCCCCACCTTTTGCTCACCGGCGGCCACGATTTCGGGCTTGATCATAAAGTATGTCTTCTGCATTGCTTTGTCTTTTCCTTTAGATAAGCGCCTATTAAGGCGTCCAGATTTCCTGTAATTTGGGAACGATGTCCATGGGGCGATCGGCCACGGGGATGCCCGCCGCTTCGAGTGCCTTGCGTTTGTCAGCCGCCGTGCCGCTACCGCCGCTCACAATGGCGCCAGCATGGCCCATGCGTTTGCCCGGAGGCGCAGTTTGTCCGGCAATAAAGCCGACGACTGGTTTATTGACATGGTTTTTGATGTAGTCGGCAGCCTCTTCTTCAGCGTCGCCGCCAATTTCACCGATCATCACAAAGGCTTCGGTTTTGGGGTCTTCGTTGAAGGCCTTCACCGCATCCATAAAGGTCGTGCCAATGATAGGATCGCCGCCGATGCCCAAACAGGTCGTTTGACCCAGGCCAGCTGCGGTCAATTGGTACACCACTTCGTAGGTCAGCGTGCCGGAGCGCGAGACCAAGCCGACAGGTCCTTCTTTGACGATACTCGCCGGCAAGATGCCGAGCTTGGCAATGCCTGGGGCCAACATGCCCGGGCAATTTGGCCCAATCAGGCGCACGCCGCGCTCCTCAAGGAATGGCATGACCTTGACCATATCCACCGTCGGCACGCCTTCGGTGATGCAGACGATCAACTTGCAGCCAGCGTCGGCCGCTTCATAAATGGCACCTGCGGCCCCAAAGGGTGGCACAAAGATGACCGAAGTGTTAGCGCCCTGCTCATCCACAGCCTCTTTGACCGTATTGTAGACAGGAACCTTGTCATCAAACTTTTGGCCACCGCGGCCTGGAGTGACACCGGCAACGATCTTGGTGCCGTATTCCATCATTTCTTTGCTATGAAAGCCACCGTCTCGGCCGGTGATTCCCTGAACAACCACTTTCGTGGAGTCGTCGACAAAAATCGCCATTTTCTTCTCTCCTTATCTTGGCGCTTTATGCGCCTTAAAGTGTTTCTGTTCAGGAAGTTTACGCCGAAAGCTCAATCGCTTTCTTAACGGCCTCATCCATTGTTTCAGCTGGGTGCAGAGCGGTGCCCTCGAGCAACGCGCGCCCCTCGGCTTCATTGGTTCCGGTCAAACGCACCACGATGGGCACGTTGATATCCATGGACTTGGTGGCCGTCAAGATACCGTTAGCCACATCGTCACAGCGTGTGATGCCCCCAAAGATATTGAAGAGAATGACCTTCACTTCTTTATCGGACAAAATGATGCTCAGCGCGTTGACCACTTTTTCGGGGTTCGAGCTGCCGCCGATGTCCAAGAAATTGGCTGGTGTGCCACCGTAGTAGTTCACCAAATCCATTGTGGCCATGGCCAAGCCAGCGCCATTGACCAAGCAACCGACCGTGCCTTTGAGTTTTACGAAACTCAAATTAGCTTCGCGAGCTTGTCGTTCGCTCGGCTCTTCCGCTGCCAGATCGCGCAAAGCTTCGTAAGCAGGATGGCGGAACATGGCGTTGTCATCCAGGGAGACTTTAGCGTCGATCGCGTGGCCCTTGCCTTCGGGGGTGAAGATATAGGGATTGACCTCGGCCAAGCTTGCGTCCGACTCAACGAACGCCACATACAGTTTTTGCATGGTGGCGGCTAATTGGCGGGCCTTCTTAATATCGTCCGGGCATAAACGCATACCCATGTCCATCGCTTCGTGGTCCAACAAGCCGTACCGGGGATCGATGGTGTGCTTAAAAATCAGTTCGGGCGTGTCTTTGG
>JBLIOK010000258.1:0-3750 GCA_047639735.1 Candidatus Krumholzibacteriia bacterium
CAATCTGAACCCTTTTTTGGGCTACAATTCCTTCTGTCGTGACATCGCAAGACAGGCCATAGATTTCAACCCCAGCCTCCATCGCGTTGCGCAACAACTTTCCGTATTCAGGGTCAATGTCATCGGCCGGCCCAATCGAATTGACGTCAGACCGTTGACTGCATAACACGAGCGCAGCCCGATCACCGTCAGCCACTACGGACATCAATTCGTGCAGGTGTTTGCGGGCGCGAACCGAGGGCGCATCGGGAAATCGTCCGTGTCCGTCGTTCACCAGCGAGACGTTTTTGACTTCAACCCAAACCGACTGTTCGGGTGACTGGAGCAGGATGTCGATGCGAGAATTCTCCCGGCCATATTTTACTTCTCTAGTGGCCGATGAAAATCCAGCCAAAGGGGGAATGAGGTTTTGGGCGATAGCCTCGGCGACAATGTCGTTGGCCAAGATGGTATTGACGCCCACCAGGACACCCGTATCGGTTTCAATCAGCTCCAGGGACCACTTCAATTTGCGCTTGGGGTTGGTTGCAGGGCTGAGCCAAATGGTGCCGCTGGGGAAGAGGCAGCCCGTCATGCGCCCCGTGTTGTTGGTGTGGGCGATGATTTCCACGCCATTTGCGGCCTTTGCGTGAATAAAGAAGCGCTTTTGGCGGCAAACAAACGAAGCGGGGACGAGCGCATTGTCGAATCTCATAATATATCCTTCTAGAATCTCCCACATTGCCCGATTCGCTATGCGGAGTTATTGTTTGCAACATATTGATTCGGCTAGGCACCTGTGAGGACGGATGACAATGAATCTCGGTGAATGGACTTTTCGCGCCTTTCATGACGGCCGCATCAAGCTTGATGGCGGGGCGATGTTTGGTGTTGTGCCCAAGGTTTTTTGGGAAAAACATCATCCGGCCGACGAAAAAAATCGCATCACTTTGGATCTGCGTTGCCTCTTGGTTGACCATGGCGATCGCCGTATTTTGGTGGACACGGGCATGGGTGACCGCTGGAACGAAAAACAAGTCGGCATTTTCGGAGTTGAACGTCGACCCCATCAATTGGTGGCCGAATTGGCCGAGGCCGGCATCACTCGCGAATCGATCACCGACGTTATTTTCACTCATCTGCATTTTGACCATTCAGGGGGCGCACTGCAAGAAAAAGACGGCGTATTGTCGCCCGTTTTTGCCAACGCTCGGCATTGGATTCAAAAGCGCCAATGGGAATGGGCCAATAAGCCCTCTGAACGAGACCAAGCCAGTTTTCGCCAAGAAGACTTCGCTGGTTTGGCTGACGACGGAAAATTGGAATTGGTTGATGGCTTAACCGAGATCATACCTGGTGTGCGCGTAACGCCCATCAATGGCCACACCCCAGGTCAACAGATTGTCGAGTTCCATACTGGTCAAGGGGTCGTGGCATTCGTGGGGGACCTGTTGCCAATGATGAGCCAAACCCACATCCCGTGGATCATGGGTTTTGACCTCAATCCGTTGCTGACGGTGTCAGAGAAAAAACAATTTTTAACCCGCGCAGTTGAAGATCAATACATTGTCGTTTTTGAACACGACATCGTCAACGAAGCGGCAACCATCAAGTTTGTCGACGGAAAATTTAAGGCAGACCAGGTATTCACCCTTGACGACGCTCCGTCACTGGCTTGAGAGAGGCGCAAACAAATGAACTGCAACTTGCCACCACAAAATGATTTGGTCACCGACTTGAACGAAATGCCGGTGCGTTTGCCCAAACCACCGTGGCTAAAAATTCAGCGCCAAGGCGGTGCCGAATACAACAACATGAAGCGACTGATTCGAACCTCGTCGCTCAATACCGTTTGTGAAAGCGCCAATTGCCCAAATCGCGGCGAATGTTTCTCGAGCCGTACGGCAACCTTTATGCTGCTCGGCAACGTCTGCACCCGTCACTGCACATTCTGTAATATCCCAGGTGGCCGAGTTCTGCCCGTCGATTCCGATGAACCACGTCGCGTTGCCGAAGCGGTCGCCGAATTGGAACTGAAATTCGCGGTGGTCACCGCCGTTAATCGCGACGACCTGCCGGATGGAGGAGCAGCGCATTTTGCTGCGACCATTCGCCAAATCAGGCGCCACAATCCCGGTTGCGGGGTTGAAGTCTTGATCCCGGATTTCATGGGCGATCCGTTGGCGCTAGAGAAAGTCTTGTCGGCAGCACCAGAGGTCTTGAATCACAACCTCGAAACGGCGCCTCGGCTTTACCAAGAAATGCGACCTCAGGCGGTATATTTGCGCTCATTGCAGGTGCTCAAACGTAGCCGTCAGTGGTCCGATGATTACGCGGTCGATGTGCGAATAAAAACCGGCATTATGGTTGGCGTCGGCGAAACCCACGATGAAGTTGTGCAGGTCATGCACGACGCGCTGGACCATGGCGTGCAGATCATGACCATCGGGCAGTATCTGCAGCCGAGCGCAAAGCATCACCCCGTGTTGCGATATGTTGATCCGGCCGAGTTTGATGAATACGCAAAAATTGGCCTTGAGATGGGGCTGGAGTGGGTAGAGAGCGGGCCGATGGTGCGGTCGAGTTATCACGCCCGCGAGCAGAGTGACGGTGTGGTCTCCGACACAAAAACTCCGGCTGCTGCAAGCGCCCCGAGGGCAGAAGCCGGATGACCGGCGGACGGCGTTGGTTCATCTGGGCAGCATTGGCCTATGTGGCGATCGTCGTTGCGGTGTTTTTTGGACTCAGTCAACTTTATGACAAAGCCTATAACCGCTTGGACGAAGCGTTAGGGCAACGCTTGTTGGCAGTGGCCAGCACCTTGGCCGAAATGACCGATGGTCAAGAGGTGCTCAGTCATACCTTAGGCGATACGACGAGCGATTATTATTTGGAAACTCTCCTCGAAAAAATCACAACCATTGCCAGCCAAGAAAACTTGTCGGAAGTGACGTTGACCAACCCTCTGGATAAGGTGGTCATCTTTTCAACTTCAGCTTCTTTGGTGAGCGATGAACCCAACGATTTTTGGGGCCTCGACCCTGAGGCCATGGAGTCGGCCGCGATTGGTGTGGGCACGGCAACGCGATTGTATGTCGTGGACGCCGAGTTGGGATTGAAACAAAAGTCGGCACATGCCCCGATCATGAATTACGTCGCTGACGGCGGTTATGTGGTGGCCGTTATTACAGTCAGCGGCAGCCCCGATTACTTCACGACCTTAACCGATTTGCGTCGTGGCACATACCTTACCGGAAGTGTTGTGCTGGTGGTCTTGGTCGCGATGGGGATTTTCTTGTGGCAAATCAGTCTTTCGCTTTCGCGGTACCGGACAGCAATGATGCGACAAGAGAGCCTAGCAGCCATGGGGCGCATGACGGCGGGCATTGCCCACGAAATTCGTAACCCATTGGGCATCATTCGTGGAGCTGGTCAGCATTTGCAACGCGTTCTGAATGATCACGATATCGTGGATGAAGTGGCGGATTATATTCCCGAAGAAGTCGATCGCCTCGATAATATTTTGGCGGGCTACTTGGCCTTTGGTTCAGAAAACGAGGCCTTGCTCGAGGAGTTCGAGTTGAACGAAGTCCTTTCTCGTATCCTGCAATTGATGCGCGACGACTTGAACGCAAATGGAGTTACTCTGGCCCGCGAAAATGAGGCCGAGTCATTGAATGTGGTAGGCGACCCGCGGCGTCTGCAACAGGTCGTTATCAATCTGCTGATCAACGCGCGCGACGCGATGCCTGACGGGGGCGTGATCACCGT
>JBLIOK010000259.1:0-3698 GCA_047639735.1 Candidatus Krumholzibacteriia bacterium
GGCTCCCCAATCTGAACCAAGTGCCCTGGCACACGTGTGAACATTATTTGTACGGCATCGATCTGTTCAATGCGGGCTATTGGTGGGAATGTCACGAGGTCCTAGAGGGGCTATGGCACGCCGCCGGGCATGATTCGGCCGCGGGGCAGGTATTGCAGGCGGTCATCCAATGTGGCGCGGCGCACCTGCAGTATACTGACCAACCTCGCGGCGCGCGCAGACTGGTCGAATACGCCCAACGACACGCTAATCTGGCCGATGGCTGTGACTTAGGCGTTGATCTGGCTGCCACAATTGCCGCCACCGAAAACTTCTTAGCTGAAGGTGATCTCGCCCCAGCCCAAATCGAATTGAACTTTCCAGCCTAGCCTTGAAGCAAGATTGCCCGCCCTGGTGTATAATAAAGTCAACGGAATCAGCATCTTTGCTAGGCCTCAATGGCTTCAAATTTCGGGGGAATGAATTCATGAGCCGCAGCATCGGTCGCCGCGCCCGCCTTACCGTCACAGCCTTGCTCATCCTCGTCGTGAGCTTGCTGGGTTCGGCTTCTGCCATGGCCACGTATGAAATTGGCGATGTTATCAACGATTTCACGTTGAACGATTTGAACGGAATCCCCGTCAATTTGTCAGATTACGCCGGCGACATCATTGTGATCAATTTTTTCGCGACCTGGTGCCCTGGGTGCAACGTCGAAGCCTCAGAATTAGAAAATAATATTCATCTGGCCTACCAAGAGTATAACGTGACCGTCTTGGCCATCGATATTTTGGAAGCGACTCCCATCGTGCAGGACTGGGTTAACAGCCAGGGCGTCACTTACCAGATCTTATTGGCACCAGATTGGGATTTGTTTTCGAGTTTTCCCCGGGCCGGTGGCATCCCCTACAATGCCGTTATCGATAGCGACGGCGTCTTGCGCTACGCAGAAGTCATGTTCAACGAAGAAGCGATTATTTTGACTCTCGACACCCTGCTGGACTTGGTCACCGTCGCGGACGAAAGAAGCACTTTTGGCGAACTGAAGGCCCTCTTTCGTTAAACCTCAGATCTGTGATGGCAAAAACGCTCTCAATTGGTACATTACTGTGATCCGGTAGCCACCCTTCCCGACTTGCGATGGAGAACCCATGCCTTTTGGACCGACTGCTCACCGCTTTGTCCGCGGCGCGAGCCTGATCTTGTGTTTGGCCTTATGGGGATGTGGTCAAGAATCGCCACCTAGCGAGCCCGCCTTGGCCACCTTAACGGGCCGAGCCATTCTGCCAGCCGATACGTTTGCCGCTGGCCCCGCCGTTGGTCACCAGCTCGAAGCGGTGATCAATGGGCGAAAACTTCCTTTTTCCACCACGCCAATTCAGGGCTTCTCGTCATTGATTCCTTTGGGTAACAACGAATATCTCGCTCTGCAAGACAACGGCTTTGGCACCATGGCCAACAGTCCGAACTACCCACTACGTTGGTACCACCTCGGCCTAAACCTTGACGATCCGCCCTACGAAGGCGGCCCCGTCGAGGTCTTTAATTTTTCTGCGCTCAGTGATCCCAACGGCCTTTTGCCCTTCCCGATCACTCATGGTGACAGCACTCGCGTCTTGACCGGCGCCGATCTCGACCCAGAATCTTTCGTCGCCATGCCAGATGGCAGTTATTGGATCGGCGAAGAATTTGGACCGTCATTGATTCACTTCAGCGCCGATGGTGCCGTGCTTGAAAAGCCCGTTGCCATTCCGGTCGCCGTCGACATGAGGGTCTATGCGCGAGGCTCTCCTTTTCTGCGCACACCCGATCATCCGGAGCTGCGTTTTTCACGCCACGAAGAAACACGCGTTGCCTTGGCAAACCTGCCGCGCAGTGGTGGCATCGAAGGGCTCGCCATCAACCCCGCTGGCGATCGCCTGTACACGGCAATCGAAAAGGCCTTGGTCGACGACCCTTTTGCCGACCGCCGCGTGATTCAAGAATTTGACCCAAGCCAACGCTCGTTCACTGGCAACCGTTGGTATTATCGGGTCGATCGGCCCGACGTCTCCATCGCCTCCATGGAGGCCGTCGACAGCCGCCATTTTCTCATCGTCGAGCGCGACGAAAAAGATGGAAGCGACGCGGAGATCAAACGCATCTACGAAGTAGAGCTGGGGCAAACCGACGCGACGGGTTTTCTTCTGAAAACGCTGGTCTGCGATTTGTTGAACATCGACGACGGCCAGGAATTGACCCGCGCCGAACGCAACACCGTGGGCCTAGGGCGCTTCTACAAATTCCCATACGTCACACCCGAATGTTTGACCATCATCGACGCCAACACTCTGCTCATGGCCAACGACAACAACTATCCCATGAGTGCGGGCCGCCGGCCCAAGAAGCCCGACAACAACGAGTTCATCCGACTGCACCTGACCAAGCCCCTCGAGTCTGACCCGGAGTAGACCTTGTCTTATGCTCTAGAAAAACGCCTTTGGTTGAGCCTGCTGTTCTTTTCGGCTGTCGTGCGAGCTGCGTTTTTTCTAGAGCTAAAAGATACCGATCTCGCCAACATGCCCTTGTTGGACAGTGACACCTATCACCAGTGGGCGACCCGCTTGGTTGCCGGTGATTGGGGACGCAACGAAACCTATTGGATGGGTCCGCTCTATCCTCATTTGCTCGCCGCGGTCTATTTTGTTTTTGGCGTCGGCAGTAAAATGGCGCTGGTTCTTCAGCTGGTCTTATCGCTGCTAAACATTTGGCTATTGCGCCGCTTTGCTTTGGGTTTGTTCAGCGACCATCCCTGGGCGCGAGAGATCTCTTTGCTCGCCGCGGCGGTTTTTGCCTTCTATGCCGCACCCGTCTTTTATGCCGGCAACCTGTTGATGGCAACGCTCAGCACGACGCTCTTTTTGCTTGTCGGTATCAAGCTTGTCCGCGCTGTGTTTGCGCCAAGTTTACGATCCTGGTTTGTCCTCGGTCTGCTCACAGGTCTGGCCGGGTTGACCCGCGGCAACGTCTTGTTGCTGTTGCCCCTGATGCCCCTTGTGCTTTGGCGCGCGGCACCGCAATCAACAACGAATAAGTTTAAACACATTTTGGCCCTAGGGTTGGGCGCGGTCTTGATGATCACGCCAGTCACTGTGCGCAATTTGATTGTCGCCGATGATTTTGTGGTCTTAACCAGCAACGGCGGCGTCAACCTTTTGATCGGACAACAGGTTGCCTTCAAGGGGATGTTCACTCCCTTGACCACTGAGGGCGAGGCGGAATTTGACCCCAGCATGGAAGCCACTCTCGAGCGAGAATTGGGCCGCGACCTGAAAGGTTCTGAAGTCTCTCGTATATTGGCCGCCCGCGCCTGGCAGACCTTCGGCGACAACGCCAGCGCCATGCCCTTGCATTACTTCCGCAAGGCCTACCGCTTTTGGAGCGGGTACGAACTGCCCCAGATCATCAGCTACGACTACTACCACCGTGAATTCAAAACACTATGGGTTTTGCCACTGTCTTTTGTGTGGTTTTCCGCCCTCGGAATAGCGGGGCTATGGCTACTGCCGCAACGTGCTCGGTGGGTCATGATCATTCTCATTGGCGGATACTTTTTGAGTCTGCTTCCGTTTTTCCCGACCTCGCGTTACCGCCAACCCATCGTGCCCTTGTTGGCCGTCAGCATGGCGTTTTGGTTGATCGCCGTCTGGCGGACGCGCCACAAAAGACTCGTGCGCATT
>JBLIOK010000260.1:0-3668 GCA_047639735.1 Candidatus Krumholzibacteriia bacterium
GGCGCGTCGACCATGGTCGGCCCGGTAGGAGTCTTAGTCGCGGCGTGGATGATGGGCAGCGTGATGACAGAATTGGGCACTGCTGACTTGATTTACAATGCGCTCAGTGGACGCCCAATATTGTGGTTGATGCCGACTCTGACTTTTCTCACTGGCGCTCTCATCTCTTTTACAACCGGCACTTCATGGGGTACAATGGGCTTATTATTCCCACTGACCGTGCCCGCAACGGCTGAGCTTGGTGGTGGTGAAGATCTGCTTTTGGTGGTCGTGGCAGCCGTCTTCAGTGGCGCTGTTTTTGGTGATCACTGTTCGCCGTTTAGTGACACCACAATCGTTTCATCGATATCGTGTGGGGTCGAGCCGCATGACCACGTGCGCAGCCAGATCCCTTACGCCATATTGGCGGCCACGATCGCCGTCGTATTTGGGTTTTTGCCCGCTGGGCTAGGGGTGTCGCCCTATTTGTCATTGGTCTTTGGTGGTGCGGCAATTTTTTTATTGCCGCGGTTGCCGTTCCTGAACTCACGAAGGATTGTTGAATAATGAAATTGGCAGCGATAGTGATCATGCTCAGCGCTCAGTTTTTAGTAAGCTCGGCCTTTGCCCAATCGACACCGGCAGATTCATTGGCAACCGGAAACGCATCAAGCGTGGAAGAAGCTGTGGCCCCGACGCCTTCGGCGCCGCGAGAGAAAGCTTGGCATCCAGGTAATTATTGGGGCGTGGCGGCGCAAAGCACGTTCCCGCGCAGCGATTTTGGCATCGACTACAATACGGGATATGGGTTGCAGGGAATTTTCGACTATCCATTGATTCCGCTGATCGATTTGAGCGGCAGTATTGGCTGGAACCGATTCGGCGGCAAAGATGATCGCCCCGCTATCGATATCTGGGAGGTGGCTCTTGGCGCACGGTTTGCCGTCGGCGTCTTCTTTATGAATGGTGAAGCCGGCTACTACACAAAAGTAGACGAGTGGAATTATATTCCAGGACTAGGCCTGCGCTTCGATCATTGGGAATATTCCCTGCGCACCAAGGTTGCCGGCAACAGCACTTGGAGCACCTTTAGAGTTGGCTACTACTTTTAGTTGCCTCAAGCACCACGAACTTGCTGGCAGAAGCGACCAGTTCGACGCTGGCAAAGAGTCGCTTGAGTTTGGCGTGATACCCCAGATGGCGGTTGCCGACCACGCGCATTCGTCCTCCCGGCCGCAGCACCCGTTTGGCTTGACTGAACATCTCCCAAGCCGGCAAATCACCGGTTGTTTGGCCCTGATGAAAGGGTGGGTTGCAGACCACGATATCGTGGGACCCATCGGCTTCATTTTGTAGTCCATCGCCTATGCGGAACGAGAGCCGCTGCCGGTCCGGGCCCAATTGCGCCACATTCAGGTTGGAACTCGCTATGGCCTGATACGACTCATCAATGCCCAGTATGTGGGCTCGGGGGCAAGTCTGGGCCAAGGCAAGAGCCAAAACGCCGTTGCCGCAGCCCAAGTCTACGGCAGTGATCTCAGCTTCTGAAGCTGGAAGGTGAGCGAGCAATAGGCGTGTCCCGAGATCGAGCCTTCGGCTGGAAAAGACGTTGGGCAAGTTCGCCAACTCGACATCCCTTTCGGGCAGGTCGTAGCAAACATTCGTGATTGGGGGGCGTTGCGCGTCCTGCATTTGGAAAACCGAATGGGCCAGACGAGCTTTCTTCCAACCCAAGGATGTTTCGGTTGGTCCGATAATTTCAGTCAGCAATTGATAGGCACGCGCGGGGGTGTGTTTTATCATGCCCCCAGTGAGCACTTGGGCGCCTGGTTTCAGAGAGTTTCGCATCCTCACCAGCAGGTCTTCAAAGAACGACAAATTCTTGGGAAGTTTGATCACTGCGCAATCGAACTGGCCGGTGGGGCTGGCATCGGCGGGCAGAAAATTGGTACCGGCATCTGGCAATTGATTTTCGTGCAAGTTGAAACGCAAGGCTTGTTGGGCGACAAATGAATCACCCCAGTGGGTAAGCTGATGGGCATGAAGAGCGACACCCAGAGCACCAAAAGCATCATTGACTAACAACACATTGGGCGCTGGATTTGCTGTCTCCAGTTCATCAAATTGCCGGAGCAGGTATTCGTCGGCGGTGTCCCAAGGGCGCAAGCGGTCTTCGTTGCGCAACGGTAGCCGGCGCATGCTATAATAGTGATCGTGATAGTTCAGGTATTCCATGATAAATTGAGACCAAATTCTTAGTGGAGGATCGGCATTTCAGAATCCAAAATAGCTTCTTGAAGTTGATCTGCCACGGAATATTGCTACGAGCTTACGACAACCAAATTCACAGTAGTCAGAGGAGAGATTTTTGTCCGCCCCAAACTTCGACGCCGTTGCCGACCGGATGCGCTCAGCCGACCTGCCTGACATTGTTATCCGTACTTTTGAGCACTATTACCAGCAATTGGCGTCCGGTGAAACGGGCCTGATCGCCGAGTCAGACCTTGAACCCGTCACCTCGTTGCCCGGCGTCGAAGACATTACCGATGAACAGAAGACACTTGGTCGCGCGGCCCTGGGAAAATCGATTCTCTTGAAACTCAACGGCGGTTTGGGCACTGGCATGGGGTTGGCGAAAGCGAAATCGCTGTTGACGGTCAAACAAGACCACACCTTTCTGGATATCATCGCCCATCAGGCCGAGTTGGGGGGCATTCCGTTGGTGCTCATGAATAGCTACAGCACCCGTGACGATACGCTGGCGGCCTTGGCGAAGTACAAATCATTGGGGCAAAGCTTGCCTCTCGATTTCTTGCAACACAAAGTGCCGAAGTTATTGGCTGACGATCTTTCACCGGTGGAATGGCCTGCCGACACTTCGTTAACCTGGTGCCCGCCAGGACATGGTGACTTGTACACGGCGATGGTGACCAGTGGTCTTCTGGAACAGCTCTTAGCTGCCGGTTACGAAACGGCATTCGTTTCCAATTCCGATAATTTGGGGGCCGTGATGGATTCCGCCATTTTGGGTTATTTTGTGGCGCAGGAATTGCCCTTTATGATGGAAGTGGCCGATCGCACCGAAGCCGATAAGAAGGGTGGCCACCTAGCCCTTGATAAGTCTGGTGGATTGTTGTTGCGCGAGTCGGCCCAGTGCCCAGCGTCAGATCTCGAAAGTTTTCAGGATGTCTCGCGTCACCGTTTTTTCAACACCAACAATTTGTGGATCAATTTGCCCGTGTTGCGCGAGGTGCTGGAGGAACGTGAGGGTATTCTGGGATTGCCAATGATCTGCAATGCAAAGACGGTTGACCCGAGGGATAAAAATTCGCTGCCGGTTTACCAACTTGAAACCGCCATGGGTTCAGCGATCACAGTGTTTGCTGGGGCCGGTGCTCTTCGTATTCCCTCAACGAGATTTGCACCTATAAAAAAAACCAACGACCTGTTGGATGTGCGTTCGGACAATTATATCCTGCGTGATGATTTTCAGATTGTGCCCAATCCGGCTCGCATCTTACCAAGGGCGGCCATTGACCTGGATCCGCGATACTACGGATTCGTCGATCAGATGGAAGCGCGATTTCCCTACGGCGCCCCTTCGCTCTTGGCCTGCGAACGTTTGGCTATTCGCGGCGATGTGTATTTTGGCAGGGACGTCGTTCTTACGGGTGAAGTCTCGATCAATA
>JBLIOK010000261.1:0-3640 GCA_047639735.1 Candidatus Krumholzibacteriia bacterium
CCTGCGAGCTCAGAGCGACCTTGGTGGGGCACCGCAAGCCCGACTGGTCTACACACCCGAGGGCGAAGGCTTTCGCCTGAACTATGTGATCGACTTGGTTCTTCAGGCTCCAGATGGCGCGTGGAGTCTGCGGGTTGACGCCGCAACTGGCGCCATCGCTTCGGTTGAGGATACGCGATTGATCCGCAAGATCACCGAAGAAACCCTGACGGCAGACGAACGTTTGGCCGCTGTTTCCGGTCTTGCAATCGATCGTCGCGCTGCCTTCGATCGCTTTGCTACTAAGCAAATTGCCAATAAGCAAGTCGTCGCCAAAGGTTCCCTTGCAACAGGAACTGGCGACGTATTTGATCCCGATCCCCGCACCACGCTGAACGACAATTCGCTGGCTGACACCTCGCCCGCTGGTAGCTTTGCCGCCGCCTACGTCAATCGTACCCTGGAAGGCATAACCTTCAGCGGCGGACTGTATCGGTTGACCGGTCCCTTTGTGGATATCCAGAATTTCGAGTCACCGAATACGGCACCGAGCACCACGGTCGACGGCAACTGGACTGCCCAACGTGGCAACAACGCCTTCAACGACGCCATGACTTATTTCCACCTGGACCAAAACCAACGCTACATGCAGTCGCTGGGTTTCACCGGCGCCACGGGCATCCAAGAGGGCCCCATTGCAACGGACACCGACGGGCTGAACGGAGCAGACAACTCGTACTTCATTCCCAGCTCCAACCGGGTCGCCTTCGGCCACGGCTGCGTCGATGACAATGAAGACGCGGACGTGATCCTGCACGAGTACGGCCACGCCATCCAGCACAACATTTCGTCCAACTGGTCCGGCGGCGACACCGGCGCCATGGGTGAAGGCTTTGGCGACTACTGGGCAGCTTCTTACAGCTATGTCCAGCCTAACGGCTCCACTTTTTTCCCAGACTGGGTCTACACTTGGGACGGCCATGGAACCAGCAATGCTTGTTGGCCTGGCCGCATCCTCAATGCGACCGGCGCCCAGTACGTGCACTCCACCACCTATGGTGCCCACTCCGGCATACCTGGTGGCTTCGTCTCGGACGAGTTGTGGTCCACACCCTTATTTCAAAGTTTGCGCATGCTCATGGATCAGGGCTACACGCGAGAGAGTGTCGACCAGATCGTCCTCGAGGCCCACTTCGGAATTGGCAGCGGCCTGAAGATGCGCGACATGGCGAACCTGACCATCGCCGCCGCGCAAGCACTGCAACCGGGCGAAAGTCACGCCAACGTGCTTATCGAAAAATTTCTGATTCACAATATTATCGAGGTCCAGGCCGCTAACTTGGCCATCGCATCAGTGACCGTGCTGGACGCCGGCCCCAACGGCATGGCTGATCCCGGCGAAACGGTGCATCTGCTGGTTGAGTTGCAGAACCAAGGAACCGATACAGCAACCGCGCTGAGCACGACCTTGAGCACCAGCACCGGATTGGTTACAGCCTCGCAAAACGCGTCGGGCTATAACGACATGGTGATCGGCGCCTTTGGCACGAACCTGGTGGAGTACGAGTTAGTCATCGACTCGAGCTTCGTTTGCGGTGACCCTATCGCTTTGCAACAGGTCGTCTCCTATGCAGGCGGCATCAGCCCCACTGCCCAGCTCGATTTCGAGATCGGAACGGGCGCGGCCAACGGTGCGTCAGAATCTATCACGACAAACCTACCTATCCCTGATAACAACGCCACCGGCGTCACCAGCTCACTGACTGTCGTTGGCACCGGCGCCGCGATAACCAGCAACCTCAACATCGACATCCAGATCACGCACACCTGGCAAGGCGACCTCATCCTCACCCTGAAGTCGCCGGACGGCACCTCGGTTGTTTTGCACAACCTAACCGGCTCCAGTGCCGATGATATCAGCGGAAATTACCCGCTGACTCTGACGCCGACCCAATCCCTGGCTGGCCTTGTCGGTCAGTCCTTGGATGGCACCTGGGAGTTGAAGGTCTCTGACAATGTGGGCCAAGACACAGGCACCCTCGTTTCATGGGGCGTCAACGACGTCACGGGCTTCGAGTGTGAAGATTTCGTCAGCGCCGTTGGGGACGACAATCTGCCCACGCAGTTTGCCATCGGCGGGAATCATCCGAACCCGTTCAACCCTTCGACGACCATCAGCTTTGCTGTCCCGGAAAACGCCGGACAAGTTTCGCTGACAATCTTCGACGTGTCCGGCCGTTTGGTGCGCACTCTGGAAAGCAGTTCCCTGAGCGCAGGCAACTACAGCCGAGAATGGAATGGCCGTGACACGCAAGGCCGTGCCGTTAGCTCTGGCGCCTACTTCTATCGTCTGACGGGTAATGGTTTCACCGAGGCACGGAAGATGATTTTGGTGCAGTAGTCTTAGCTTTTTGGCTGTAGTCTTAGCTTTATGCCCGCGGCGTCGCTCACGAACGCTGCGGTTTTTTTATTGTTCAAGAACACGTTCCCGCAATTGGCGGATGGTCTCTGGACCAATCCGGCAACATCCCCCAACTCCACGAGCACCTTCGGCGACCCATCGGGCCGCGCTTGTCAGCCAGTCATTGACTGGCGGTTCGGCACCCCATGTTTTGGACACGGCATCAAAGCGTTCGCCAAGGTTGGGATAAACAATGATTGGTTTTTGGGTGTGCTCTTGAGCGATGGCCAGCAATGAAGAAATGTGAAGCGGCGTTGTGCAATTTATCCCCACCGCCGCCACGTTCGGAAGGCGGTCGCAGGCGCTGACCGCATCGCCAATGGCACTGCCGTCGCACAGGTGTTCGCCGTCGCGGCAACTGAAGCTGAGCCACGCCCAAGTCTCGGGCGATTCTTCGAGAAGCCGCAAAAGAACTTCGACCTCGGGCAGCGACGGTATGGTTTCACAGGCCAACAAGTCGGCGCTTTCCCTTTGCAACACATCCCAGCGGGGCCGATGAAAATCATACAGTTCAGTTTTTGTCACTCCGTACTCGCCGGTGTATTCTGACCCGTTGCTTAAGAAAGCCCCGTAGGGGCCAACACTGGCTGCAACAACCGGGCGAATCCGCTCCGTAGGCGCGCCCTGCTTCTCCCAAAATTCATCTCGAGCTGCAACAGCCAAACGAGTGGCGTCTTTCATCATGCCTCTGGCCTCTTCTGCATCCAGGCCCCGAGACTGAAAACCCTGCAGACTGGCCTGATAAGTTGCTGACGCGATGCAGTCGGCGCCGGCTGCCAAATAGATCTCATGCATCTGCTTGATCGCATCAGGAGCTTCGATCAGCAATTTCGCCGACCACAATGAATCATTCAAGTTGTGGCCTTGCGCTTCCAACGCCGTGGCCAAACCACCATCCAAAATGATGGCCGATTGCTGCTCCAAAAACGGTTCTAAGGGTGATCGCGGCATCATCATTGGACTTTCAGGTTGATCTATTGAGGCGCTGACGACTTCGCCGCACTGTAGCACCGACGGCCGGATCTGTCAGCGCACCTGATTGTTTTTGGGGAAACGCTGTGCGCGCAAAATGTGTTATAATTTCGATTCGATGCCCGATTTCACCAACCTTTCGGAGACCAACGATGCGCGCCGCCCTTCTCAAAATGTCATTAGTCGTTGTGAGCCTTTTGATCTTGTTTGGCGTGCCCCAACGATCAG
>JBLIOK010000262.1:0-3570 GCA_047639735.1 Candidatus Krumholzibacteriia bacterium
CGACCCGTATATCTACGGCCGATAAGTGTAGATGTGCGACATCACACCTTCAAAGAATTCGAGTTGGCGGCGTTCATCGTTGGCCTTCGAACGCAGCTGGACTTCATCAAGAGGAAGCAAAAGGTCTTCATTCTCGGCAACAAGACGCTGATAGCTTTCTTCTTCTAGCCGGTTGAGCATCTCGCTGGGAAAGCCTAAGGAGCTGCTTAGCAACGTTCTGCCGTCGGGCAGTGACGACGGATTACCTTCGTCTGAGCGCGTAAAGTAATGGACGGCAGGATCCGTGCTGCCATCAGCTGGGATTTTCCACAAATTGCGCACGTGCAGAGTGATCGCAGGTGCCCGCCGAGTTGAGATAAAATAGATGACCTGTCCATCACTTGAATAAACCGGCCCGTAGTTCAGGATCCCAGAGATGGGGTCGCCTTCATCACGCGAGGTGAAGGTCAATCGTTTCAACTTATAATCGAGAGGCATAGTGCCTGCATCAAGGCCAGTCGTGTCAAAATCGGCGGCGTAAATTTCCGTGCCAGCGCCGGTCCCCGAATTTCCGACATCCATACCGCCAGAGAAAATCACCCTACGGCTGTCCGGAGACCAAGACGGTGCTTCAATGCGCGAGTATTCTTTCGTAATGGGAAAAGCCAACGCATCGTAACCATCGTCGTCCGCAGCGGTGGACATATCAACAACCCACAAGGCGACTCCCGAACACGTGGAAAGGTCGGCAGCATTGACGCATCCAGAGCGAGTAAATACCAACCAACGCCCGTCTGGTGACAAGGATGAACCCAAATGATTGATGTTCTGCGGCGTCGACGTATCGTCGATCGGCTCCATAAATATAGGTTCAATTCTCGCCAAACCGGGGTCAGAAATATCAGCCCGAAAGATTCTGTACTGGTCCCCCAGATTCACCGATCGCAGGCTAAATATCAGATGTGTGTCGTCTTGCCAGATGGGAAACGACTTGTCGTCGTCTAGAACTGTCGCCAGAGACTGACTTCCACCACCATAGGGAACATTACGTTGGAAGAGGCGGATGAGCACGGCCCCCTGCGACGCCAAGTCCAGAGTGGGTTTGACGCCGATTTGATTCGGTATCAAAACCAGCTGGCGATTATTGACAAAGTCAGAGTCGCCGGGATCCTTTGGGTCCGAAGGCATGGCTGCCCAATCGGCCGTAAACAAGATTCGTGAGCCATCGGGTGACATCTTAGGATCGAGATACTGGAACCCATCACTCGATGTGTCTGTCGTCACCATGACCAAGTCGCCACAGGAATGGTTGCCACAAACGACCAGCGTTTCCGACGGGTCTTGCTTATTCGTGCAGCCAACCACAACAACGGTGGTCAGCAACAAGATATAAGTCAGTGACAGGAAGCGGTTACGCATCCACTTCATATTCAAATCAACCTCCGGCGAGGGGTATTGTTGCGGAATGTCTCAATGCAGATTTGCATCCGAACAGAATCCGAACGGAATCCGTACAGACCGGAATTGAGAGAAACCATGTAGTTGAAAAATAGGGCAACCACCCCCTTCAAATCAACCCACAGTTGTCAATCAGTTCACTTGGTCAGGAAAGCGTGAACGATGTGGTTACTCTCAACCACGACCAAACGGCATATTTACCGACCCTAGCGGCCTCAAACTGTCCATTTTGCAAGCTTTGCCATGCCGCCTTGGTCAAAGATTTTGTAGGGCTTTCAATCACCACATATTGCTGCACCACCCCCGCCGGACTGAGCAACAGGTCCAGGACGACTTCACCCTCAATTCCCGCGTTCACAGCCGCTTGTGGGTATTCCGGTGACGGGCCGCCCCGATGCTTCGCTGGGTACTCGTAAAGTTGTTGGTACATGCGCATCATGCGAAAACTGCGGCCACCGGTGCATTTGTCATAGGCGCTGGTGCTTAAATCGTGCGCTTTTGTCATATCTTCACCGGCTCGAGCCACATCAGCTAGCAGGTAATCAATGGCGGCGTCTTCTGGTCGTTTTTCCCGAGCTTCCTCGAGCAACCGGCGGGCACGGTTCAGAAGACGGGGTTTATTTTTTTGATAGCTCCCCAGATCAGCAGCTGGCCCCTCAACCGGTAACAAATCCGGATTGCCTTGCCCCGCCAACAGATACAGCTGGCCCAAGGTCATCAACATCAATGGGTGCCGATGACCTGAACTGAGCCCCAATTCCATTTCAATCATGCCGTCTGAACCCGAACCTTCACGAAACATCGCGGCACAGGTGCCAAGATATTTTTCAACGGCCACCGGCACCTCATCCGGCTTTTGACAGCGTTTCAAAACGTGTTCACGAAAGCTTGATTCGGGAACCGTTTTCTCCTGCATCCCCTCAGGAGCAACTTGCTCTATCGCTTGAGGCTCGCTTTTATTCCCTGCACACCCAGCCAACCCAACTAACGCGACAACACACAGCACAACCAAAAACCCTGTGCACCTCAACTTGGTGACAAATATGCTTCCATGATCAGACATCAGTTCTCCTTGGTCGAAGATTCTTCGTTTTGTTCTTGAGAAGTCAACGAGGGGTCAATAGCCAACACCCGCTGCCAAGCCTCTTTTGCTTCGTCGTCACGACCAAGTTTGGTCAACAACACCACTCTATTATTCATGTACACGAGTTCCGCAGGGGCCAAACTCAGCGCATGGTCCACCGCCCACAATCCGTGCAGGTCGTCTTCGGCCACCATCAGATTCAGCGCCACATGCCCCCAGAATTGATGATCATTCGCAATAGCCATGGGCAAGGGGGCCAATTGCGCAGGATTCAATGCCGCCACTACCTTTTGACTCGCCCATTGGTCACCAGGCCACCGGCCCTCCGCTTCGACCAACAAACGCCATTCCACAGCCGTCAGGTCGTCGGCTTTTGATTCTCGCAAAAACAAGACCAAAGCTGAATCATTGTCCGCATGGGACATCGCTGCCACGAGCCTTTGCCTGGTATTTGCACTGCCATCTTCCGCGTAGATTCGAGACAACATATTCACCGCTAGCTGAAATTCTTTGGCAGCCAGATACAGAGCAATTTGGGGCTCGTCCAATTCCCGACACCCGCCACACAAACGAGAGGCCATTTGCAGTTCTCGCGCCGCGTTTTTCAAGTCGCCAAACGAGAGCAGCATTTGCCCGAACTCGCGTCTTAAATCAGCGCTACCGGGCGCGAGTTCAACGGCAACTTGATATTCGCTCAAAGCACGGCCACGGCGATTGAGCAAGACCAAGGCGGCCCCCAGATTGCGGTGGTGAATCGCTTCGTGCGGTTGCTTCCTGACTTGCGCCTCTAAAAAGGGGACAGCCGCAGCGGGTTCCTCTGCCACCAACAAAGCGACTCCCAGGCGTCCTTCAATCTGCCAACCGTAAATGGGATCCTTAGCCAAGGTGCGCAACAGATCACGACAAGTCGTGACCGCCAAGTCAGCTTGCCCCACTTGCAGCAAACTATCAACCGTTGCGATACCACGGATTGCTCTTTCCTGGTCATCGCGGTCAGAGCCAGCCATCGACATGGCCGGATTCATCTGCCCGAACAAAAAGGCCATCCC
>JBLIOK010000263.1:0-3552 GCA_047639735.1 Candidatus Krumholzibacteriia bacterium
TGGCATGTTCTTCCGCTTGGCAGCGACCCTTCCTGCCGGTGCGGTAGATTTGGGTAACAGCACCGACATCACCCTTGGTGATTACGTTGTTGGTTTGGCTACTCCCTTGCCAGCTTCTAGTGCTGTTGCATTCGTGTCGTGGCAATTCCTGTTGCTGGCCCCGATTTCCATGGAAATCTATCTTGGACCAGCCTCGATTGAGTCAATTGCAGATGGACTGCCTGCTTACGAAATCGGTGGCTCCATCTTGCCTTTGGGTTTGTCGACCGGCGGATCCGCTCCAGTTGCTACTGTCAACACGGGCGAATGTGCTGTTGCTAACGAAGCTGCTAGCTTCGGTGGCGTGAAGAGCTTGTTCCGCTAGGGACATGATCTGAAAAAATGACTTGAGTCATTTGGCCCGGGCAACATTTGTTGCCCGGGCTGTTTTTTGCCATTTGCTTGAAATGGCCACCCAGGAAGGGGTGGGCATGGGCAAATTCTTCACTTCGTAGACCATTTTTACCCTTCGCATACAGTGAAAATCTTTAGATATCGCAATTTACGCTGTTCTTGACAGGTATACTCTTTGCACGGATATTCACGTCAGGTTCAATTCGCCTTGGGCTAAAAGTTGGGGAAATTCTTAAGTTTTCCTAAAATCAATGCTTGTTTGGGTCGAATGATGCCTGTATGTTACGGAAGTTGTAATTTTGGTAGTCCGATATGGGTGGGCTGCGTGTTTAGCGAGTATACGGATGTTCGCCTGCTGAGCACGTTAATCATCAGTGATTGAAGATCGGCTAACCAAGGCCCCAGGGCTGTGAAATGGATTTTCCTAGAAAGGGGAACCGCAAATGAAGAAATTGTTCTTTGCTGTCTTTGCGTTAGCGGCTTTGTCGCTGCTCGCCCCAAGCACTGGTTTTACCCAGACCGCTTGGAATCAGTTAGGTATTTATGCCGACCCAACTGGTGATCCTGCTTCGGCAAACGTCAGCCCAACAATCGGTGATCAATTCACCGGCTACTTGGTGTTGACCAACCCGGTTAATGAATTTTTCAACGGTGGTACGGGCACGGCTGTGCCAATCACTGCTGTTGATGGCTTCGAGTGTAATATAGCCTTCCCGCCGTCAGCTTCGTTCTTTACGTTGTCTACGGTTTTTGCAGCCAATGCAATCGACGTTGGTGTAAAGCCGGATTTCGTGGTTGGCTTCTCAGAGAGTGCGCCTGTCACTGGTAATGCGGTAGTGTTGGTTACTTGGACATTCCTTGCTTTGGCACCAGGTCCTCATGACTTCTTCCTGGATATCACGGCGCTTCCGTCGATTCCTGGAGTGATGGCGGTTGTTGATGCCAACGATCCTGAGAACGCGAACCTGCAACCTGTGTATCGTTCCACGAACGATGCGAACGTGCCGGTTTTCTCAGTTACTGGCGACAACGCTATTGCAAACGAGACTCAAACCTTTGGTGGCGTGAAGTCCTTATTCCGCTAGATCCAATGTTTTGAATGTAAAAGGGCGGGGGTAAACCCCGCCCTTTTTTGCGTTTGGTTGCCAGTGGCATATTGACCCTTTGGTCAATTCGCACTATAATAGTAAGAGGTGCTCTAAGTCCTCAGGATGCGGTGCATTTACCCACCCCTGATTGATTTTTCAATTGCTAATTTGCAGGAGACAAAAATGGGCCGTTTTTTACGTACCGTTGTCGGGGTAGCCTTTATTTCCCTTTTGGGTGGCGCAGTAGCCTCGGTCGCACTGGCATCTGAAAGTGCAGAATTGAAAGTGCGCGAAAGCTCGCGCCAAAGCATCCGTTTTTCATTGACCGATATTGAAGCCAACTGGCGTGCGGTGGAGGGCGATCCCGGCACCGATAGCCGGTACCATTTGAATCTGACAGGTTTTTCGACTGGCGGTCCGGTTGGCAGCGCGCGAGTACCCACTCGGGGAGGCTGGCTGGTCGTTCCGCCTGGTACCCAGCCGGTTGTGCGCGCGATAACTGAACAATGGGAACCGGCGGGGAACCGGCCGCTGACCATTGAGCCCACTCCAGTGATCACGCGGGGCAGTGAGGCCTTTGACACGGGCGTCTCTGAAATCATGGTGCTCCCGGGCCAGCCGATTCCAGACGGGTTTGACATTCCAGAGGGCGCCCGGTCCGAATTGGTGAGCCGCGGCCAAGCAAGCTTGCCCGCTGGCGTCTCTCTTGGCAAATTAGGTTGGTGGCGTGGGCATCGAGTCGTTTCGTACCGCATCACCGGAGTCCAAGCCGATGCTCAAGGGGTGGCTCAACAAGTGCTCAAAAGTGGCACTTGGGAAGTCCGTTTTGAACCTGAAAACTCGATGACCTCACCACGAATTCCACGCAACCAGATCCGGCGCACATCGAACCGCAATGACAATCGGTTCGCCGCTGGATTTCTCAACGCAAGCCTGTTGGACCAACTCAGTACCGAAGCCTCGTTTCATGGCGCTGAAATTGAATGGAATGAAAAAGCTGACGCTTCGCGGGGCAACAAAGCGGGGACTTTGCTGGGATTCGAATCGCGCTTAGCGGTGACCAAAACGAAGCTGCAACGCGTGTCCTATGAGACATTACGCTCGCGAAGCCTCTTGCCAGATGTACCGATCATGGAGAACCAAGTCCGTCTGTATCAGCGCCGTTATTTAGAAAGCCTGGACGACGGAAGTGGTGCCGCTCCTTATTTGGAAGTGGAGGTGCCCATCCACATGGTCGGTGACGGCGACGCCTTTGACGGCGACGATTTCTTCGTGTTTTATGGATTGAGGTTGCGCGACGATGCCGAGTATACGGCTGACTTGGGCAACGGAGTCATCGCCGTACCTGGAGCTGGTGACCCGTTTGAATACAATAACCAGGCGAATTTCTACTGGGTAGCCGCCAACGAGCCAGAAACGGGGCAGTCTTGGGCGCGCATGTCGAGCATCAGTTTGCCGCCGGCGTCGGGAACCTTGGTATCGAGTTATCGCCGTACCGATCACGTCGAAGAGCAGGTGGCGTTCCGTGAGAACGTTCCGCAAGATTCCAGTGACCGCTTGTACTACAATAATTTTTATGTGGATGATGTGACGGTATCTCTTATTCCGACTTACCCGCCAGACTTGAGTGGGCCACTGGTGGACTTGGCAATTTCTGCCGCGGGCCACTCGGCGAGTCTCAGATCCTACCATGTTGATATTATTGGCAATAGCGAAACAACAGCCGTAGGAGATTTCACCAGCCAAAACCTGGGCGAAATTGTTTACAATTTTCAAGTGGCGCCGATCACTTTGGCAGGCAGTGATACGCGTATCAACGTGACCCGGAATTTCGCATCGCCATTCATGTTTCTGTTCGTCAATTGGGTAGAGATTTCTTACGACGCGCTTTTTGAATCCGTGTTTAATCGTGTAGAATTTAATTTGGGCGACGCCGTAGGATCTCGACCAGTGGAAGTGGGCGGATTTACTGACGCCGATTTGGGCCTTTTCGAAGTTACCGACCCGCGTAATCCTGTGTATGTGCAACTGACGGCAGCGAACGTCGTGGCAGATGGGGCTGAATGGAAGC
>JBLIOK010000264.1:0-3531 GCA_047639735.1 Candidatus Krumholzibacteriia bacterium
GCGGCAACAATGTGGTGGTATTGGTCGACAGCATCACCCGCATGGGCCGCGCCTTCAACGTGGGCGGCAAAAGCTCGGGACGCACCATGAGCGGTGGTCTCGATTCTCGGGCTCTCGAAATCCCTCGCAAGTTCTTCGGCATGGCGCGCAACATCGAAGGCGGAGGCTCGCTAACGGTGATCGCCACCGCCTTGATCGAAACCGGCAGCCGCATGGACGACATGATTTTTGAAGAATTTAAAGGCACCGGCAACAGCGAGATCGTTCTGGACCGAGGCTTGGCCGAAAACCGTATCTACCCTGCTATCAATCTGCGCGCGAGCGGCACCCGACGCGACGAATTATTCTTCAACGAAAAAGAATACGACGCCTTGACGATTCTTCGCCGACGCGCGGCTGCTGCAGGAGCGAAGCCCGCGATGGAAGGCATGTTGAAGTTGATGGAGAAATGGGAAACCAACGCGGCACTGCTTGATGGGTTAGCGGGAGACTGAATCGACGGGCTGTTTTAGCGCGATGATTGCGCGCGCACCTGCTGTATTCGCCAAGCACCCAGCTCCTCTATCGACTCCAACAAAGCATCGGTTCGCGTTGAAGACTGCGGTGCCGAAACCTTTTCGGTTACAGGTAAAAACGCCCGCACATCAACCAACTCAACATCAGCCATTTCGCGCAGCTTTTCCAAGAACCAGTATTTGTGCCCCGCCCCAAATGTGATCAGAATGTTTTGCCCGGCGTGTTTCTCAATCGCCGCAGCGATCAAAGCAAAGTGCTCCTCGTTGATATAGGTCCACCCGCCCGGTGGCCCGATGACATCATTGAGATGAAACTCATAGGGACCCAACTCGGCCTTGGATCGCAAATCATACAAAGGCGAATGGATATAGAAGGGGTCGTCATCGGCAAATTCAGGTGCCGAATCTTTCAACCATTTACTAACCCACGCCTCGTCTTCTTCGTATGCCATGCGGGCGAGAGAATCAGCGGCGGATGTCTCAAATTCTTCTATACGAGCCCGACGCGCGGTTGCCATCGATCTTGTCCAACCAGCACAGGGCTCAACCACAAAATCCATTTCGTCTGATAGTGGCAGCAACACGTCGACATACTCGGGAAAAACTTTGACGCGACTGTCTTCGACGATGTGTTTTTCCCCCCAGGTGGCCAGCGCAGAAGGCCAATTGGCTGGCGGAATTTCTATGCAGATCACATCGGGGTCGATAGCCCTGATCGTTTCGGCCACTTGTTCTACGCCCCACATTTCGCTAGTAAGGTGACCGCTATGAATCATTCCTAGCACATAGACTTTGGTCGTGGGTTCAGTGGCATGGGCAGTATTAAGGCAGCACAGCAAAAACAATACAGACAAGCGTCTCATCTCAACTCCATTGGTCAACTGTCAAACCAAGCAATGGCTTCATCGATCGATCGAAACACTTGGGCTTCGGCCTCCCAGCCATCGCCCACAAAGACGCCCCACATGCGGGCCAAACCGTATTCGAGATCGCGGCTCACGACGACGGCGCATTTCCCATCGCCAATTTGTTTACTATGAGCACTATATAAGCTGGCGATGGCCTGCACATCTTCGACTGACAATTGTGCGGCATCAAAATGAGAGAGGTCTTTTAACCAGTTGGTGCCGGGCCGCCAACTCTCGTGACACAACATTCTTTCCATGAAATCAGGCCACTGATTGATATCAGCTTCGCCCCGCATTTCACATCTGAAATGGTGGCCGGTATGACTAAAACTGTATTCCATAAAATCTGCCCCCATCTCTATCGCCCACGGAATTCATGCGGGCAATCCACAAATTCCCAACCGATCTGCAACTTGTCACCGAGAGTACCACATTTTCACTGAACTTGCTTTAGCACATGCAATCGGCGGAATATTGCTCACCATGTCATACTGACGGCACTCCACCAGCCGACTCAGTCGTCGGAGGACAAAACATTGGTCGGCTTGCCATCGATACTCACTTGATTTTTCTGTTCCCAATATTCCTGGACTCCATCCTGACCTTTTTTTTCGGCCCAGTTCACCAGTTGGTCACGTTCACCAACATAATCGTAGTAAGGCACTCCCATTCCGCACGACGTTTGCACCAAGTCCACCGCGACATCGAACACCTGGCGGGCACCCGCCGTCGGCGAAAATTGTCCGTATAACTCTTCCCATTCCTCATCATAATTGTGAATGACTCTAGCTGTGCCATACAGTCGCAAGATGACTGGGTTGCCCTTCAGCGCGGTGAACATTAAAGTCATGCGCGGGTCTTCTTGTACGTGGGCGGAAGTCTCGTTGCCGCTGCCAGTAACATTGAGCCAGATGACGCGGTTATTCCCCAACACGCGCAATGAGTCCATCCCTTTGGGCGAAACATTCACGCGGCCGTCAGCGGTAGCCGTGCCCACAAAAAACAGATTCTGTTCTGCTATGAACTTCTTTTGTTGATCAGAAATTTCAGTGTAGCGCTGGCCCATTGCTGGCTTCCTTTCAAATTCGAGTACTCATCGTTCTCAGTCTGTGGTTCAACGTTTCTCTAGTAAAAATTCAAAATCATTGCCCCATACCGGACGGGCCGGAAGAGAATCGAACATATCCTGGACGTGTCGAAACATAAAGTAAGCCGGCCATGCGCGGGACGCTTTGTGGTGGCGCAAGAGCTCAGCCTCCATGCGGTCGGCTACCTTAGCGAAGGCAGCGCCGTCGCTAGCTTTAGTCTGTGGCGGTGACGGTTGCGCCGACCCCGTCGGCGGCTTGCGTTTGGCGGGCAAGTGTCCAAGTGACCTCAGTCCTCGTTTGATCGAAATATTCCGCAAGCGAAGGACCCGGAATCCACAGTCATCAAACAGCTTTTCCAGATTATTTCGCGTGAAAAACGACACGTGGGCTTGATCAAGGAGCGGCAACAGATCCGGAAAGTTCTGCAAATCATTTTGCCCCAAGCGCCGCAACGGAGCCAAGTTCGCTTCGCCATTAGGTGTCACCAACCAAACCCGACCACCCGGGCGCATCACACGCGCCGTCTCGACCATGTGGTCTCGGGGCCGCTCAACGTGTTCCAGCAAATCTTTTTGCACCATATAGCCTACACTCGCAGGGGCCAAGCCCGCGGACTCCAAAGTCGCACAGCGTGCATCGACCTTTAACCGGTCAGTCGCAAAGCGCACGCCAAATTCAGAGAGGTCCAATCCTGATACTTCCCAGTCACAATGT
The DNA here is from genome assembly GCA_047639735.1 of Candidatus Krumholzibacteriia bacterium. Lineage (GTDB taxonomy): Bacteria > Krumholzibacteriota > Krumholzibacteriia > LZORAL124-64-63 > LZORAL124-64-63 > JAGRNP01. The sequence continues at coordinate 3,226 of JBLIOK010000264.1, forward strand.
TGCTCTAAACCTTCCAACAAAAAACCAAGCGCGCTCCCGACTTCGAGAAGCTTTCCCGTGGGTGCCAGTTTACGTAACTCGCGGGCAAGAATCCAAGCCTCGCGGTGATGGCGTTGTCTCTGCTTCGCGTAGTCGCCGAAACCGGTGCCACCCGAGCTGTCGAAATAGTCGTCGGCGTAGCAGGCTGCCAATTCTTCGGGTCGTGGCCTGGGGCGCAATTGGCGAAAATAACAGACGGGGCAACCGACCACATCAGCGGCAAACGCATCGGCCACATTGACCCGAAAGTCGAAGGCGCTCAGCTGA
>JBLIOK010000265.1:0-3493 GCA_047639735.1 Candidatus Krumholzibacteriia bacterium
AGGTCCATTGGCTCTGTAGGCTGAACGATGTATTCTCGGTGGCCAGATGCGGATCCGCCATCAACGATGATCACAATCGAATCAGGCGCACTAAAATGTAAATCGTGATTTTCAGTTCCGCTGTTTTCCTGATTCCGGAACCGACGAGTTTGCCAAGTCTTCGTACGAGTCCGGCGAGGAGCAGCCGCAGTTACCGAGTGTCCCGTTGTGGCTGAAGTGTCAAAAATGAATTCGTACGCACTGCCTTCGATCTCTCGTGATTCCAATGACAGTACAGTCGCCGCCACCGCTGACTGAACGCCGCGGGTAAAGGCCTGTTCTTTCAAATCCCAAGCGTACTTCAAGAGCAGCACTTGCAAGATCATCAATCCGGCCAGGGCCAGACTGAGGACTATGAAGAGTCTCGGTATTCCAATGCGTCTGTTTTTCATATTGGGAATGATACTGTGTTCTTGGCGCGACAACCAGTCGACAAAATGAGTATTCACAATCTTTAACAGGCCCTAACATCGCTTAACTGACATCTTGGCAACTTACAACCTACACTTTTCGTCATGTGATCATCAATAGACACCAATGTCCCTTCCCTACACTACGGAGTCCTTCCTATGCAGATCAGATCTCTTATCCCAGCCCGAACCTCACGGTTATTGTTGATCGTGACCATGACCTTCGTTGCCTTCACTGCTTTTGCGGCCCCCACTTGGCAAGGCCATGAAGGGCAGGAAAATGGTGTGGTTACCGTGTATAACCCCGCCGTGCCCATGAATGAGCCGTCGGTGATCAAGGCCACACCCCAGTGGAGAGTCGGCGCTGAAGACGGCGAGGCCGATGTTCTCTTCGGCTTGGTCACCGACGCGCGCCGCACTCCGGACGGAAGAACCTACGTGCTGGATGCCGTGTTGAGCACCGTTTACGAAATGTCAACTGATGGTGAAGTTCTGCGCACGTTGGGCAAAGAAGGCGATGGTCCAGGCGAATTTCGCAACGCAACATCTTTGGCCCTGATGCCGGACCTGAGTATTGGCATTGTTGAAATGATGCCTAGTCACATGATGGTTTTGGGTCAAGATGGATTGCCCCAGGCCGGCATCGACCTGAATGACGGTGAAGGCGGGCGCAGCCACGTGCAACGGTTGGAGTTGGTCGACGATACGATCGTGATGAGTATGTTCAGTATGCGTTTTGCCGACGGCGGAGCGGAGATCAGCAACCTGCTTGGGGTTTACGATACGCAGGGCAATCACAAAACCAATGTGATGCACGTGAGCGAGAAACAATCCGGCGGATCAATCTCCATTTCCTCAGGCGATGATCTTGACTTCACCAACAACTGGACGATCGGCGCCGACGGACAAATTGTTGTTTATCAACGCACGCAAGAATATTTGATGGAAATTTTTGGTCTCGATGGACAACCTACTAAGCGCATCCGGCGAGATTACGAATCAATCCGTCGCGAAGAATCTGACATAGAGGCACAACGCCAACAGCAGCGCGAAATGGCCGAACGGTTCGGCAACAATCCCGACAACGAGATCCAAGAAATGGCCCGCGATATCGGCCAGGTTGTGTCCCGCCCAAATGGGGAAATCTGGGTCGTCAGCAGCCAGGGTCAGCAATCGTGCCCCGAAGGTCATCTGGGAGTCTTCGATGTGTTTGACGCGAAGGGACGTTTCGATCGCCAAATGACGATCGAGGCAGATTACGATCCGAGTGCCGATAACTTCGTTATCCGCGGTGACTACCTCTATGTTTTCAAAGAGGCCCAGAATGCGCCACCAAGAACAATGACGGGCGGCGGCGGTAATATGCAAATGACGATGATTAGCGGCAGCGGTTCAAGCGAAGATGACGACGACGATGGTGAAGAACCGCTTCCCTTTGAAGTCATTTGTTACGAGTTGCCTTCGAAGAATTGATAGCAGACAAGGTGTTGCATGGGCTGGATCCGGTTGGATCCAGCCCTTTTCAGACCATTCAAACAGCTTTTATGACAACAAGTTATCAATTCATACAAAGAAAATAGGTTTGGCTGGACTTTTCATGCGATCTCATCTACCCTACTTTCACTTCAATAATTCTACCGCTGGAGTAATCCTAAATTCAGTCATTCACCCCTTTTGGAGATGTAACACTCTATGAGCCAATCAGCTGACGAACTCAGTAACAAACTCGGAGCCGAAGTTACCGGCACCGTGTTGGACCACCCGGCAGGATTATTTATCCTGTTTTTTACTGAAATGTGGGAGCGTTTCAGTTACTACGGAATGCGCGCGCTCCTGGTGTTGTTTTTGGTCAGTGAAGTTTCGGCCGGCGGCTGGGGTTGGGACCGGGCTGACGCGCTCAAACTTTATGGCACGTATACCGGCCTCGTGTATTTGACCCCCATTTTAGGTGGCTGGATTGCCGATAAACTCTTGGGCTCACGAATGTGTGTGGTCCTCGGCGCCCTGGTCATGACGCTCGGTCACGGTGCGATGGCCTTAGAGACGAAGATGTTCTTCTATATTGGGCTCGGTCTTTTGATTGCCGGCAACGGTTTGTTCAAACCCAATATCTCGACCATTGTCGGTGGACTTTACGACAAGGGCAGTGACAAAAAAGATTCCGCCTACACCATTTTTTATATGGGAATCAATGCGGGCGCTTTTCTCGGTATTTTACTCTGTGGTTATGTCGGCGAAAACGTCGGCTGGAATTACGGGTTTGGGCTGGCCGGCGTCTTTATGTTTGTCGGCATGATGCAGTTCTATTTGGCGCAAGGGATTTTCGGCAGCATTGGAGCCAAACCGGTCAAACGATTTGAAGACGCTCCAGAAGATATTCATGAAGAAAAAGATCCGGTCATCATACGCGATCGCTTGATCGTCATTGGCGTCTTGGCCTTCTTCACCATCTTCTTTTGGATGGCGTTCGAACAAGCAGGTGGCTCAATGACCATCTTTGCTAAGGATTACACCCAACGTGCCCTCACCGGCGGTGCCGCCACATTCTTCGCCACGGCCAACTTGATCTTGACCGTCGGCCCGCTGGCGATCATCACCTGGGTCTTGGCCATGCTGTTCAAACAAACGTTTCGTCAGTATGCGGCTTCGAATATCTTTTTGGGCGTCGGCTTTGCTGGCATCTGGGCCCTCGTGATCTGGATGTTGATTCGCGATTACACTAGTGGCGACACTGTAACGGTGCCGGCCTCGTGGATGGGAATCCTGAATTCATTCTTTATCATCGCTTTTGCTCCCCTATTCTCTAAAATGTGGGCGACAAAATTCAATCCATCCGGACCGATCAAGTTCGCCATTGGCTTGGTGCTGATGGGCGCCGGGTTTGGCGTCTTGGCTTGGGGATCAAATAGCATTGCAACGGGCGCTGCTACGGCAGCGGTTTCGATGTGGTGGCTGATCATCGCTTACTGGCTCCATACCATGGGCGAACTTTGTGTTTCGCCGGTTGGTTTGTCATATGTGAGCAAGTTGGCCCCGGCAAAGTT
>JBLIOK010000266.1:0-3426 GCA_047639735.1 Candidatus Krumholzibacteriia bacterium
GTGGTGTAGCCAGAGATGAGAATACCCAAGCCGGTACTGTTCACCCACTTCACTTTTTCCATACTGACGATCACATTACAGCAACCTTCGTGAACCAAAGTTTTGAGTGTTTCGGAGAAAGCCTCGGCATCGGGGCCGCCCATCAGCTTGCCACTCATTTCAAGAATGGCCACGCCATCTCGTTTTCGTTCCTTGAGCTTCACGAATGTCTCGCTTTTCTGGTCGTCACCGAACTAGCGTCGGTGCATTAATGGGTACTCTGTGCTGTATCACCGTTGCAGGATAAGACACTGTGCACTATCTGTCTAGCCCCTGCAACAACCTAAATTGATTCCGGATTATTCTGACATTCATTCTGACAATCGTAATCCAGCAAGGACAAGTTCCATATCTGCTGGCATTGGCGCTTCGTATTCAACCGTCTGGCCGGTGCCAGGGTGAATCAACCGCAATTTGGCCGCATGCAGCATTTGCCGCTTAGTATCGCGCACCATTCGGTCAGCCGCGCGACGGTCCAGATTGTGGATACCACGGGCTCTTTTGTCTTCGCCATACATCGAGTCGCCAACAATGGGGTGACCAGCAAAGGCGAAATGGACCCTAATTTGGTGGGTTCGGCCCGTCTCTAGCTCAACTTGACAGTGTTGGACAAAGGAAAAATCATCAATAACGGTAAAATGGGTTGTTGCCGTTCGCCCGCCACGATCGACCACCGCCATTTTTTGGCGAAAGCGCGGGTGGCGTCCGATCTCCCCTGTGAGCTTGCCAGATTGTTCAGGCCATCTGCCCCAGCTGAGTGCGTGATAAGTTCGGCCCATCTTGTGCTCTTGCAGTTGTTCGGAGAGATGCCGGTGGGCGTGGTCCGTCAACGCAACGGCAAGCAAGCCACTGGTGTCGCGATCCAAGCGATGCACTATGCCTGGGCGCAGTGGGTCGCCCCCAGCTTGCAGGTCTTTGAAATGGTGAAGCAGGCCATTGACCAGGGTGCCATCGGGGTGCCCAACCGCTGGGTGAACGACCAAGCCAACTGGTTTGTTGACGATAGCCAAGTGCTCATCCTGATGGATGATCTCCAGATTAAGGTCTTGTGCGACGGCTGACATTTCCGGCTGAGCGACGGGTTGATACGATACCATTTGCTCTGGTTTCAAGCGAAACCCTTTGGGCCGCGGTTTGCCATCAACTAAGATGCAACCGGCCGCCAAATCGGATTGGATGCGACTGCGGGAATATGTGCTCTGTACCGTGGCTACAAAGCTATCAAGCCGCATATCATTGTGTTCCTGGGCAACTTTGAATTCTAAAAGGGGCAGATTGCTCATGATGCATCAGCTTCGGTGTCTTGTTGCTGGCGGCCTTCTAATAAAATGCACAAAAACAAAATGACTCCGCCGATTGAAACACCAATATCGGCCACATTGAAGGTATAAAAGCGGTGGCTGCCGAAGCCCATATCAATAAAATCCACAACTTGCCCATCGTAGAAAATCCGGTCGAGCAGATTCCCGAGTGCTCCCCCCAGAATAGCGGCCATCGCGCCTAGGCGAACTTTGAGTTTGGAGTCGGTCGAACGGTACAAGTAGATGATAAAAAGGGAAGCGACAATACTCACCCCAACCAAAGTCCAACGGCCAACGGGGAACAACCCCATGGCTGAGCCGGGGTTGCGCACATAAATAAAACGGGCGAATTCGCCAATGATATTCACCTGGCCACGCAAGGTCGCCTCGTTAGCCAGCACCAGCTGCTTGGAAACCAGATCGACCACAAAAATAAGAGGCGTCCAAAGCCAGGGTCTAAAACCAGCGGCGCGACTTGCGACGTTAGACATGATTTAGATTCGACATCATTGTCTCCTGATTTCCTCGCACAGCAGTCTTGCTCAAAGCGTTCCCGCTTCGTCTTTCTCTTTGCATTCGATACACATGCGGGTATATGGCAATCTGCTCAAGCGAGGCAGGCCAATGGCGGTGTCGCATTCTACACACTTGCCATAGCTGCCGTCTTCAATGCGATTGAGAGCTTCTTCAATATTATAAAGGTAACGACCTTCAGTATTGGCAAATTTGATAGTCGTTTCGTACTGGAACTCGTCTGATCCTTGATCAGCCATATGATTGGAATGGGCCTTGCCCGTTACCAGTCCCGATTGATCATCCGTATGCTTGATGATCTTTTCATGTTTGGCCAAAGATCCGGACACACGCTCTTTTTCTTCCAAAAGCATGGTCTTGAGTTTTGCCATTTCCGTCTTGCGCATGGAGCCTCCCGCAACGCCTAAGCTCGATCTAGAGCGATGGTAATATCTTGTTCTTCAATTTCGAATGAGTCTTTATAAGCCAATTCGCCTTTGGCGGCAACGGTTACTGCCAATGTTTCGCCGCTGATTCGTTCCTCAAAACGCGAAACTGTTGTCAAAACGGCCTCAGGGCCCTCGATCGACAACTTGATACGGTCGCTGACTTCCAGGCCACTCTTTTTGCGCAGGTTTTGAATCTTGTTGATCAGTTCCCGGCAAAGGCCTTCTTCTTTCAGCTCCGGAGTCAAGGTGGTGTCCAAGGCAACGATGAGCCCGTTGTTGCCAGACGCCACAAACGGCGCCACACCTTCTTCAATCACCATGACTTCTTCGAACGTGAATTCTAGGGAATCATCTGCGAGAGTCAAGTTCACGCGACCATGTTCCCTCAATTCGAGCACCTGTTCGGCCGTCATCGCCGTGATAACCTTTGCTGCCGCTGGAGCTTGCTTGCCGAAGCGTGGACCCAAAGCCCGGAAATTTGCTTTGGCGCTGAGGGTGGCCACCTCGCGCGGGTCGGCCACTGTCCCCACTTTTTTGATATTCAATTCTTCACAGATGTAGTCCTGCAACAACGGGTCTGCCATCACCAACGAAGCCCGGTCATCATTGGCATGGATCAACAACTGCCCCAACGGTTGCCTGGTTTTTAGCCCAGATTCTTGGCGCAGGCTGCGGCCAAGCCCCACCACAGCTTGAGCTGCGGCCATTGCTTTCTCCAATTCCAAATCAATTTGGCTTTTGTCAAGAGTCGGGAAGTCTTTCAAGTGCACGGACGCATCAGCATCTTGATGAACAACCAAGCCACGATAAATTTCTTCGGCCGTGAACGGAATAAACGGCGCCAGCATGAGCGCGCTTGACTCGAGCACTTTGTAAAGCGTGGCAAAGGCCGCTCTTTTATCCGGCGTCATTTCGCCTTTCCAAAAACGGCGACGACTCAAGCGAACGTACCAGTTACTCACGTCATCCATAAAAAAGGTGCCGACGGTTTTGGCCGCGCGGGTCAGGTGCAAATCATTCACATCGGCGGTCACGCGCTCGGTCACGCTTTGCAATCGACTGAGGATCCATTTGTCGAGCAGGTCGAGTTCTTGTGGCCCCTCATCGGCAGGCGTGTAACCGTC
>JBLIOK010000267.1:0-3419 GCA_047639735.1 Candidatus Krumholzibacteriia bacterium
CGGTGAACCTGATCGGGTTTGGCGCAACTCTGCCTGAAGCTGAAGTGAAGTCCAGTGCTGAATTGGGCGGCAAAACACACATCCCAGGCGTCGGCGTGTCCGGTGCTCGTTGGGAAAGCGTTTGGGTCAAAACCCATCCTGCTGCCGTGGTCGACACTTTAGGCTTTGGCAACTACATCGTTTCGACAACGCCAGCTCGTGCTGACAGTGTCGACGTCGCTCCCATCAACGTGTTGGCTTACCAACCGGTGCTTGGTGACGTGTTGACCATCGAAGGTTATATGACCTTTTCTGGTGGCGACTATCGCTTGATTCCCATCGCCGATGAATTCATCATCTTGACGGGTATTTCAGCTGTAGATGACACACCAACCGTGCAAAGCGCGGGCGGTTTCCGTTCGGTTTACCCGAACCCGTTCAACCCCATGACCGAAATCAAATTTGTGGTTAACAAAGGCGATTTGGTCCAGTTGAACGTGTACAACATTCGTGGACAGAAAGTCCGGACTATCATCCAGGACAACCTGCCTGCCAACGAGTACACGATGATCTTTGATGGCAAGGGCGACGGCGGCGAAAACCTCGCCTCTGGCTCTTACTTCGCCCGTCTTCGGATTGGCAAAGAAGTTGTCCAAGTTCGTCAAATGACTTTGGTTAAATAAAACCACTGTCTCATCGCGTTTGTTGCCCTTGAAGTGGTGCTTCGGTGCCGTTTGGGAGGAACACGGAGGACGCGATATAGCCCCCAGCAGCTTCGGCTGTTGGGGGCTTTTTTGTCGATCGCCTGTTTATGACGGCCTAAAAGAAATGGTAATCTAGAAGGGCTGGTTGATGCCTTGGCAAATCAAACGAACCAAGGGCGCACCGGCGCGGCAGGTGGTGACAAAATCGCTCATGAAGGCGTCTGAAGTAACGCTGCTCTGTTTTAACGGCGCCACCGCCGTGAAGTCTTTCATTTTCAGCACGTCAATCAAGGGATGTTCTGGATCAAACCCTTTGGGTGGCCGGATCAAACTCGAGCCCGATACCTTAAATTTCTCCTTGAAGGCTTTGTTGTTCACCACCCGGCGCCACTTGGCCGGATTATCCGCAATGTGCTGGCGCAAAGATTTAAGCGTCGGGCTATCCGGCCGCCATATTCCCAGGCCAACCCAATTGTTTTTAGGTTCCAAGTTGAGATAAAATCCCGGCGTGTGAACGCCTTTACCTGCCAGATGCGAAAAGTAGATGCCGGTGTGGGTTTTGTAGGGATCTTTGTTTTTCGAAAATCTGACGTCCCGATAAATACGAAATAGCGATCCCCCCTGGCCGCGAGGATCGGCTTTAAAATGAGGGCTAATGCCATCGAGATGTTGGCCAAAATCGAGCACAAAGTCCATGGCTGGTTCTTTCAAATCGCCGATGTACCGGTGTTTGTTTTCGTTAAACCATTTGCGTTCGTTGTTGTCTTTCAACTCGCGCATGAATTTGAAGAGCGCGGGCGTGAAATAGTGTTTAGAATCAATTTTGGGCACGGTAAGTATCCATTTCTGATACGACTATTCAGTACAATTGGTAGCCTCATAATACCCCAACTTCCCCTGCTGACAACTCACCATCTGATCGGCACTTGACAAAATTAAAACAACTGTTTAATATGAATGATTGAATCAAGTGTTCCAAGTCTATAATGGCGTTATCTTCGGAAAGGAGGCCGCCTTGACCATTTCCATAAAAGACCGGTTGCTCGACGCAGCGGAGCAATTGTTTGCTGAAAGAAGCTACCAAGAGGTTTCAGTTCGCGACCTCGCAGCTGCCGCCGATGCCAATGTGGCCGCTGTGAATTACCACTTCCAGGGCAAAGAAAATCTCTATAACGAGGTCATCTCACGGCGCTTCAGCATCCAGCGAGATCGAACGCTGCACGCCTTGCAGGATGTCCGGAGCAGCACTCAAGGCCCTCCCAAAATTGACGCCGTGATCAAAGCCTTTGTCGGTGAGTACATCGACGGAGCGCTGTCCAACAGCTTTCTGACCATCGTGACCCGCGACATGCACACGGCAAACGCAGAAACCCTCTGCCGCTTTTTCAAGGAAATGATTGACCCGCTCTACGCCGCCTTTAGCGCGGCCTTGACCGCAGCTCGTCCTGGCCTGCACCCCGACGAATTGAGCTGGATCATCGCCAGCGTCATCGGGCAGATGCACCACCTCATATTGCGGCGCATAAAATACACCTGCTTGGACCAAGAATCTGAGGTGCGCCAAATGATGACCGTTTCTTTTCCTGCATTGAAGTTGGAACAAGACGAATATGTACGGCAAATCACGGAACACATCGCCCGCTTCTCAAGCGCCGCCATCGTCGGAATGTATCCGGAGGAGAACAATGACTAGTAGAATGGCACTCGCCCTTATCGTCCCGCTGTTGATGACCGGCTGTGCCGTCGGGCCAGACTACGAGCGACCTCAACAAAGCGCGCCTCTGCCCGGCGAGTGGACTGACCACGCCGCCAGACAGCAAACAATGCCTATGTCCGGCGAAGCCCAGCTGTCCATGGCAGCAGCCTTGCCAGACAGCAACCAAGGCGACAACTGGCGCTGGTGGACCGAATTTGCCGACACCACTTTGAACGGCTTGGTCGACGAGGCTTTGTTGCACAACAACAATCTCGCCGTCGCGGCCGGACGCGTGCTCGAGGCGCGGGCTCTGCATGGCGGCGCCCAATCTGCCCGCTGGCCTACGGTTGAGATTGGGGGCACGGCAGCACGGGGCAAAACCAGCCAACAACTCGCCGTTTTTCCGATTTCACCCTATGGCAATGTCTTTGATGTGAGCGCGAATCTGAACTTCGAGATCGATCTTTGGGGCCGTTTGAGCCGTGGCGAAGAAGCCGCTCGGGCTACGCTCATGGCCAGCGAACAAGATCGCCGCTCTGTAGCCCAAGGGCTCATCGCAGAAGTCGTGCGCAGTTGGTTAGCCATTCGGGAATTGCATTTGCAAGTGGCCCTCACCCATCGCACGATCGCCAACTTCCAGCATAATCTGACGACCGTTCGTGAGCGCTACAGGCGTGGCCTGGTGTCTCCTCTGGATGTCTATTTGGCCGAACAAAACCTTTCCGCAGCACAGGCCATTGGACCCCTGTTTCAGCGCCAGCTCATTGAGGCCAAGCGCGGCCTGGAAATTCTTGTTGGCCGCTATCCATCGGGAGCCATCCTGGCCAGCGACCTGGATGTTGATGGCGGCTTCCTCAGCGCCGACATCATGCCCGCGCCGTTGTCACCGGTCCCTGCCGGTCTCCCTTCCGAGTTACTCGACCGACGTCCAGACTTACAAGCCGCCGAGATGCGTTTGCATTCTTCGGTCGCGCGCATCGGCGAAGCCAAGGCTGCTTTGTACCCCCGCCTTAGCCTAACCGCGGGTGCCGGCACGAAGT
>JBLIOK010000268.1:0-3416 GCA_047639735.1 Candidatus Krumholzibacteriia bacterium
AGCCAGCCAAAACACCGACGGCAACTGACACCACAACTGCGGTGATCAAGATCGTGAACGACACACTCGCGGGCATCCACAACTTGTTGATGACAGCCGTCAAGATAGCCGCCACGACGATGCCGATCGTACCGCCCAACAAACATATCGAGGCGGATTCGAATAAAAACTGCAGCAGAATACTGCGCGGCTTCGCACCGATCGACTTTCGAATGCCAATCTCGCGCGTTCGTTCGGTGACCGAGACAAACATGATATTCATCACGCCCACACCGCCAACGAAGAGCGAGATACTGGTCACCAACAGGCCGACCAAAAGCACCACGCCCATGATATTATTGAAGGCTCCGACTAGGGTATCGAGCTTGTTGATAGAAAAATTGTCATCTTCGGTGGGACGCAGCTTGCGTATTTTCCGCATCTCGCCCACTACCTCAAATTCGAGTTCTTCCAGCGCTTCGCTCGACGGAGCCTTCACAGCGACATCCACACCCTCTTGTCCGCGGTTGCCACTATAAGCTTTTACATATGAGGTGATGGGGATGTAAATCTGACGGTCAAAATTGGGGCCGCCCAAGAAGCCGCCGCCTTGTTTTTCCATCACGCCGATCACCCGAAAACGGGTGCGACCGATGTGAATAAATTTGTTGAGCGGATTAGCAGTGCCGAATAACCCATCGCGCACTTCTGTGCCAATGACGCAAACGTTTTTCTTGTAGGTGACATCAAATTCGTTGAGAAATCGTCCCGTCTCAGGCTGCGAGCTCGACACGAGCGATTGTTTTTCGGTGGTGCCAATAATGCGCAATCGGGTCAAGGTTTCAGACCGGAATTTCACATTGCGATTGGTGTCCATAGTTGGATTGACGATGGCTTTTCCGCGCAGCTTTTCCGCCAACTCGTCGGCCTGTTTCAGATCAAGTTGGGGTCGATTGCGGTACAAGAAGAAATCGCCCTGAATCACCCACGGCATCCGCGAAACATAAATCACATCTGCGCCCACTGAGGCAAAGCTCTGGCGAAACGTGTTCTGCAAACCGTTGGCGGCCGTCATTGTCAAAACAACGGCGACAATACCGATGATGATGCCCAGCGTCGTCAGCGTACCGCGCCCTTTATTGGCCCGCATGGCGTACTGAGCTATTTGAAAGGCTTCAGAACTGTCGCGTAGGAAATTCATGATCTTGTGCTCACCACGTCGCTCTCGATCAAACCATCTCGGAGCCTTATCGTGCGCAGAGCGTGATTTGCGATGTAGTCTTCGTGGGTGACCAGAATGATCGTCTGCCCGTCAGCGTGCAACCCGTCCAATATTTCCATAATTTCGGCGCCGGTTTTGCTGTCCAGGTTTCCGGTTGGCTCATCGGCCAAGATGATCGAAGGGTTGCAAACGAGGGCCCGAGCGATGGCCACGCGCTGCCGCTGCCCGCCTGAAAGTTCATTCGGTTTGTGCTTCATGCGATCAGACAAACCCACGCGCTCAATCGCCTCTTCCGCCCTGACGCGGCGTTCTTTTCTGGACCAACCGGCGTACACCAATGGCAATTCAACATTCTGAAAAATACTCACTCGAGGAATAAGATTAAAAGTCTGGAAGACAAACCCTATCTGTTCGTTGCGGATTTCCGCCAGATCGTTCTCCGTCATTTCAGCAACCATCTGATTGTTCAGCTTATAAGTGCCGGACGTAGGCACATCAAGGCAGCCAATCACATTCATCAACGTTGATTTGCCGGATCCTGAAGGGCCCATGATGGACACATATTCATTGCGCGCGATTTCCAGCGACACACCACGCAAGGCATGAACCTGGATTTCTCCCATGTCGTAAGTTTTGACGACTTCTCGCAAAGACAGCGCCGCGGTTGTTTCAATTATTGCCGCCACCGGACTACGCCTCCCCCGACTTGTCATCCGCGTTGCCAATGTTGACGTCGGCGCCGTTCTCCAGGTCTTTTGATATTGCTCGGTAGCTTCCCGTTACGATCTCTTCGCCTTCTTCGAGGCCGGTTAATATTTCAATCAGCTCGTCGCTTTGGATTCCAGTGGTCACCTGTTTGGCGACAGCCTTGCCGTCTTCAATGCAAAACACGACCTCAACGAATCCGTCGCGATCGGCCGTGAAACGGGCTTCGGCGTCTTCCCGTTCTTCGCCTGCCATGACCAACTGATCAATCGTTCGCACCGCAACACTTTGGATCGGAACACTCAACGCATTGTCGTTGGATTTCGTGAACAGCTCGGCGCCCGCGGTCATTCCTGGCCGCAAAGTTTCGGGGGGACTTTTGATGCTGATCTTGATTTCAAATTCGGTTTTCTGATCCGTGCTGCCTGCACCAGCCGTGTTCGCGCTGCTGGCAATCTCAGAAACTTCACCGACCAACAACTGGTCCAAAAGAGCGTCCACTTCGATGTCGGCGTGTTGGCCAATAGCGATGGAAATGATGTCGTTTTCATCCACGTTGACTTGCGTCTCCATCTCCGACATGTCGGCGATGATCAGGATGACATCCTCTTGGAATTGGGATCCGATGGCGATTTCGCCTTGTTCTTTACGCAGGTCACTGATCGTGCCCGCCATTGGGGCGTAGATGGTTGTTTTAGAAAGGTCGTCGCGCGTTTGCTTGAGGGTACCCTCAGCTTGCTCAACGCGATAAATTGCAGAGTCATGTCGCGCCACCTCAACCTGATAGGCCGATTCCAAATCCTCGAATGTCGCGGCCGACTCGAGGTTCTTTTCCACCAGTTCCTTGGACCGCTGATACACTTTTTTAGCTTGGTTCATGTTTTCACGAGCCAGGTTGGCGTTTGCCTGTGCCGAGCGCACACTAGCTTCTGCACTTTCAACCGCCGCCACGTACCTTTCGCGATCGAGCTCGACCAAGAAGGTGCCTTTTTCGACCCACTCCCCTTCAGCTACGGCCAACTTGGTGATTTTGGCGCTCACGTCCGCGCTCACCTTCACTTGCACCTTTGGCTGGATTTTCCCAGTGGCGCTTACTTTTTGGATAATCTCTTGGCGATCAACTTTTGCCGTTTGCACTTCCAGTGCCTCTTCATCGCCACCGCGCATACTCATGGCGCCAAAGGCCAGGCCCGCCACCACTATCGGTGCGCCGATCCATAAAATTTTCTTATTCATCGCAGGGCTGCCTCCAGGTCACGCTGTTTTTGAGCGTGGTTCAGATTGAATGGAATTGATTGGATACGGGATCACAGGCAGAAGGTTGCTAAAATTGCTGGTCGACTGCAATGAAGCAAAAGACAACTCGGTCGCTTTACCGAACCAAAACGATTCGTCCGACCGAACGATCAGTTGCCCACTCGGCCACCGCGAGGTAGACGCCTGAAGCAGCATCACGGCCCGAGTCGTCGCGGCCGTCCCAAAAAGCCCGTTGGGCACCGGACGGTCGCCA
>JBLIOK010000269.1:0-3415 GCA_047639735.1 Candidatus Krumholzibacteriia bacterium
GACTCGTCAGTTCTGCCGTCTCCCAAATATTTCCAGAATCAATAAAGAGGCCACCTTCCAATTTCCAGATCAGCGGAAAGCGCAGTTCACCACTCAGCAAACCTACGAATTCACCACCGAGAGCATTGCCCTCCAAATCTGTAGGGCCCAAACCACGCCTTTCATAGCCACGGTGAGAATTGTAGCCACCCGCATAAAAACGCCGGTTGGCCAACACATCGATACCCTCTTTGAGTGGCTTCGCTGCTCCCGCTCGAAGCCGAGACGTGAAGACAAATGGCCCAGGCAAGTTTAAGTAATGAGCCAAATCCACGCGCAGAGAAGCGTACGGCACCTGTGAGATAAGCCAAGGTTCCGCCGCGGTTAATGAGACTTTTATAAACCCACCTTCGACCGGATACATCGGGTTGTCCGTGAATTCCCATTTGCGATCGACCCAAAATTCCCACAACCGACCCTGCGCACTGGGGATATCCGTTTCACTTGTAAAACGTTCTTCGATTCTGTTTTCAGATATGGCTGTGCCCAAATTCAGAATATTACGCGTGCGAGGCCGAAACGATTGGATCAACTCTGCCCTAAACTCTTTGGAGTTATACGCGTCTTCTCGTTCTACAATCAAAGAGGCGCCAGCTCGAGTCCGAGCACGCGGCGAAAGCCAGCCCAGCCAATTGACTCCAAATCCGACATCCAATTCGTGTGTGGCAAAGCTTGCCCGCAAGTCCAACCCGCGCCCACGTTCAAAGAAGTTCCGATGGGTCCAACTCGTTCTCACGGCCCATGGGTTGTCCGACCAGGTACCAATAGCCGCATCCCATACCCTCATCGTGCCATTTTGTGCATCGATAATCAGGCGCAAGTGCCCCGGACTGATCGCCTCGGTGCTGATTTCCACTACGCGAAAAAGTTGAGTCAAACGCAAATCAAGAGACGCATTTTTAACAACTTCTTCAGAATATTCAATGCCCGGGGAGATGTTCACGACGCGCAGCACCAGTTCGGTCAAATCATCGCTGCATCCGGTGACGGACACCTCGTCGATCACATAAAAGTCTCCTGCCTCAACCAAGTATTGAAGGCCAACCAGACCAGGACCCAGCGGCAAGAGTTCGCGGCTAATTTTGGCGAGGGCGTATCCCGAATCCATCAAGTATGAAAGCACCGCAATATCGGCCAAAGCGACTTTTTCATCGACAAATATGTCGCCCGACGAGACGGCACCTTCTACGGTTGTGTCGGGCAGAGCGACCCCCTCCGGCCAGCCGTCAAACGAGACTGATCCGATGCGAATGGGCTCGCCCACCGTAATAGTTATCACAATTTCCAATTCGCGGGATTCCGATAGCGGCACCGCCGAGGGCACTACTTGGGCAGCCGGGTAGCCATGCGTAGCGAGAAAAAGTCTGATTCTCGCCAGATCTTCAGCCAACGTTCGCGTCAAGAAAGGTGGGCGTTCCCAACCTTTGAGTAATTTCCATTGACCGGAAAAAGCCAATCCTTGATTCAATTCTGACGCGATGTCATCGGGTGCGCCAACAACAGTGAAACTCGTCACTTCCCATTTGCTATAATTTCTCCAACCTTCCTCGCCTGCCGCCGCGCATACAGCGGCCCAGCCTGTGACCAGCACGCAGGCAAGAATAAAGATTGTCGCCCTCAAGGGGCGCTCAATGCGCTTGTCGCGCGGGAAGGGCAATGTCTGACAAAAGTTCATATTTCAGAAAGATACTCCCTTGGAAGTTACAGCACAACGCATTCCACCTGCGGACTCCGTGCTTTTTCATAGCTTGATCGATGTGCTGTGATTAGAATAGATGCGTCATCATCTTTTCATTCTGAAAAAGGACATTCCTTCATGTCATCCCACTCGATCTACCTCGATTACAATGCCACCACACCGACCGACCCTCGGGTGGCTGATGCCATGGAACCCTACTTGCGCAATCATTTTGGCAACCCCAGCAGTGGCCACGAATGGGGTCTCAGTGCGCGGGCAGCGGTGGACAAAGCTCGTTTGCAAGTCGCCACTCTGCTGCAAGCCAAAACTGACGATGTCATATTCACCAGCGGCGGCACCGAAGCCAACAATCTGGCCATTATCGGTTCAGCCCCAACATCGGGTGGTGGCCACATCATCACATCGTCCGTCGAACACCCTGCCGTCAGTGCCGTATGCGATCACATGGCCGCCTCGGGCGTGACCACGACCCAGGTCGGCGTAGACGGCCAGGGCCGCGTAAATCCGCAGGATGTTGCGGCAGCAATGCGACCGGACACATTCCTCGTGACGGTGATGCTTGCCAACAACGAAGTGGGCACGATTCAGCCGGTATCAGAAATTGCCAAAATTGCGAAAGAGAACGGAGTGCCGTTCCATACCGACTGTGCCCAAGCAATCGGCAAAATCCCCGTGGGGCTAGTAGACTTGGGTGTCGATATGATTTCGGTCGCCAGTCACAAGATATACGGGCCCAAGGGAATCGGCGCTCTGGTCACTGCTCCGGGTATTAAACTGCGAAATATCATGTTTGGCGCCGACCACGAGGCGGGTCGCCGCCCAGGCACCGAAAATGTGCTGGGAATCGTTGGTATGGGCGAAGCCTGCTCATTGATCGCTGATGAATTGGCCGAAGAAATCACGCATCTGCGTCGATTGCGCGACCTCCTATCCGAATCCTTGCTCACTGCTCACCCAGAGGCACAAATAAACGGCCACTCCTGCGAAAGCTTGCCCAATACATTGAGCGTCAGCTGGCCCGGGCGCGTGGCTGGAGAAATCTTGGCTAATCTTTCGAATGTGGCGGTCTCAGCCGGAGCGGCCTGTCATAGTGAAGGCGTGCACATCTCCCACGTATTAACGGCTATGGGCGTGCCAATTCACTTCGCGTTAGGAACGCTGCGTTTGTCATTGGGCAGGATGAGTAATAAGGAGGATGTGCTCGAAGGAGCCAGACGAATCAGCGAAGCGGTTAGGTCAGCACCTGATCATTCGTAACACTTCACTCACAGTGGAGCTAGCGACCAAAGCTGAGGGCAGCTCGAATGACTAACGAGTCCCAATTGAAATCGTGCTGAAGACTATCGAAAGTAAATTTGTTGGTCGAAAATCTGTTGACCACGTATTCAGCAGCCACTTCAATATTGTTAAATTTCAAACCTAATCCAGCACTATAGGCAGGAGCATTCACTGAGGCATTGTAGGTGCTGTTGCCTTCGAGCGCATCGCGGTAGCGATTATTAACCAAAGAAATACCGCCCAAAACGTACAGGCGCATTGGCGAATAGGAATCACCGGTCAGCGCTTGAAAATCCAGACCGTATCGATAATTCGAAGTGCGGATCTCGTAGGCTAACGAACCGCTATTGTTGCCATCGGTAAAACCGCTGGCCGTTCCAAATCGTGTGTAATGAAAAG
>JBLIOK010000270.1:0-3395 GCA_047639735.1 Candidatus Krumholzibacteriia bacterium
CAGACTCATCCGTCTTTGGGATCACATCTGCCCCACCAGAACGGACTTGCTCTAGCGCTTCTGCCAAATCGTCGACTATCAAATTGATCATAAATGTCTGACCAGATGGCCCAAAGTGGTCTGTATTCGAGTCAAAAGGAGACCAAACACTGGCGCCTTCGCCTGAAAGGTTATTGTGAGGCAACGGCGCACCATAAGGATGCTGCACAGGCAACCCTAGCCATTTATGGTACCATTCGCCGATCGCCTTGGGATCGCGCGAGCGAAAAAAAATGCCGCCAATGCCGGTTACTTTAGCCACTCCACTGCTCCTCAGGAATCCAGGTAGTCAGGAACTCAGGAATCATCTGGGCGCACGCCAAAAAACACCGGCGCTTTGACGCCCAGCCCCGCGTGGTCGAGTCTTCGGGCAGCCAACGGGTAAAACTCATCGGCCGGCACGCGCGCAAAACCCAATTTGATATGATAGAGCCGTTGCCCCTGCAAAAAGCGCCAGTGGTTGAGCAGTGTTGGCACCTTTGCCCGCGGTTCGATTTGAATCAAACGACGATGAGAGCTGCTCAACCCCACCCGCGGGTCATTGCGTTTGGCCGCAAAGTGAATCAGGTCCAAAATCAGACGATCGTCCACCAGCGGTTGACCCTCTTTATCGGTAAAATGGCGCTGAATACGACCAGCCAAACTCGTATCAAACCCGCCCCACACCAAGCTCAACAAATACTTATCATAGGTGTCGATGGCGTCCATGACGAAGCCACCAAGCATCGCGTCATAACCGTGATGAGCGCCGATAGCGATCAAGGCCAAATCGTCACAGACACCTTCACCCATACAGCGCCTGAAGTAAGCCTGGTCATATTGAGGCCAGCTGTAGTCGCCATGGCGGTTCTGGCAAATGACCCCCACGTCCTCAAGTTCGCGCAGTTGGTCTTTGCCAAAATGGACTCGCCCAGTATCTCCGAGACCGGATTGGGCGAACTTTTCTCGGTCAACAATCAGTATGTCGCCGCCCCCAATATGGAACGGGTCGCCATTGAAACAGCGCTTGAACTGGAACATCGTCGCTTCGCGATAGCTCCAGTCGTCCATAAATCCGGCCAGCACCAAGCCCGTTAAAAAGGCGCGAGTTTCGACGGGCTTCTCCGCCAAAAAACCCACGCCGAAAATCGGTTTTCCGTCGATGGCCAAGGTCAGTTCGGGTTGGTCAATGTTATCCATCACCCACTCGCTAAAATTGGCCAACATATTGCCACGCCGCCCGCGCACAAGGTCGGCTCGCATACTAGAATTGTCGCGCTCCAATACCGAAAGGACACTTTCAAAAGTGGCGTCTGGGAATCGCAAACTGAGGCCAAATTCATCGACAAAATGACCGTGCCCTTGTTGAGCGCGGCCCAAAACTGACTGTGGCAACAGATCAGCTAAGACCTCTGTTGAGGCTGAAAATCGTTGGCTCATCAGGAAGGCGTAGTCGGCAATAACCAGCGTAGCGAAAAGGTCGCGCTCGCGTTTGATGTCACAAATGCGGAAATTGGAGAAATTGCCAGATTGGCCTTCTTTGCGGTCTTGGCGACCACCGCGTTTGTTGACGCGGTCGAGGATTTTATCTACGCCACCTTTCGGCTTGCGCTTGCCGCGTTTTCGTTTGTACCAAGGACCGGCGATCAGCTCACCTCTTCATCGGGGGTAGACCATTCTGCGAAAAGAGCTTCCACAAATGGCTCAACTTCAAAGACAGCTAAATCTTCCACTTTTTCACCAACACCAATAAAACGCACAGGCAAACCCAAGCTCTCGGCTATGGCCACCACGATGCCACCTTTGGCAGTGCCATCCAATTTGGTCAGAATCAACCCTTCAACGGGAATGGTTTCGGCAAATGCCTTTGCTTGGGCTAATCCATTTTGCCCGGTGTTCGCATCGACGACCAGCAGCGTCTCAGGATTCCGTCCGGTTTTGCTGTGGATCACGCGCGCAATCTTCCCCAACTCGTCCATCAGATTTATCTTGGTGTGCAAGCGTCCCGCAGTGTCGACGATGACCACATCGGTTCCCCTTGCTTCGGCCGCGCTCAAGGCGTCAAACACCACCGCCGCTGGATCGGCACCAGTACCCTGGCGCACACATTCGACGCCCACCCGTTCGGCCCACACCTCCAGTTGCTCAACGGCAGCAGCCCGAAAGGTGTCTCCCGCAGCTAACATCACCGACTTGCCAGAATCTTTATAGTACTGCGCCAATTTTGCAATACTTGTCGTTTTACCAGCGCCGTTGACACCGACAATAAACACAACATGCGGTCCGCTGGCAGGCGTGACGATTTTCGCCGGCGCCTTTTTCTTCTTCTTGCCCTCGTCTTCGTGGCCCCAATTGAGCGGCTTCACCCGCGGTTTGGCCGAAGTTAAGATATGCGCCACATCGTTGCGAATCACTTCGACAACCGACTCGAGAGTCGCCTCGCCGCCTTCTTCCTTCAAACGCTTCTCAATATTTTGCGTGATCTGCACCGCCGACTTCACGCCCATATCAGCCTTGATCAGCAATTCTTCAATTTGCTCCAAGGTGTCATCGTCGAGCCTGACCTTGCCGCCGAACATACTCTGCAGGCGGCCTACCACGCCGGCGCGTGTTTTGCTCAAACCAGATCGAAAGCGATTCAATGCACCACGAATCACTGGCTGGCCTCCATATTCGCTTCATCATCATTGGCAATGTCGGCTTCCCCGGCGACCGCCACCTCTGCCTCATCAGCATCCACAGCATCTTCAGCAATCTCAACCTCAACCACGATTTCCTCTTCAAGCATCACCGCGGCTGCTTTCTTTTCTTCTACCTTGTCGACTTTCTTCCGCTTGTTAGCGATGGCGTGGCGCAAGTCCGTATCGTTTTGAGTCTCGGCCACATCGTGGAAGCTCACCGAAACAATACTCGAACAGCCCGGCTCCATCATGGTCACGCCATACAAGTGGTTGGCCGTTTCCATGGTCAACTTATTATGAGTGATGACCAGGAACTGCGTGCTTGAGCTGAACTCCCGCAGCATATTCACAAAGCGCGCGATATTGGCATCATCCAGCGGCGCGTCCGCTTCATCGAGCATGCAGAATGGCGATGGCTTGACCAAGTAGACGGCGAACAACAGAGACAACGCCGTCAGGCAGCGCTCGCCACCAGACAACAGCGACACCGTGTCGATGACTTTGCCGGTTGGCTGAGCTTTGATCCTGATGTGACTATCAAGAGGGTCATCGGTGCTGATCAAGGTCAAATCAGCCCGCCCACCTTTGAACAGTGTTTGAAAGACTGCGATGTAATTGCGCCGCACCTCTTCAAATGTTTCGACAAAGCGCTTTTTAGCCGTGCGATTGATTTCGGCAATGGCCTTGACCAAATCG
>JBLIOK010000271.1:0-3361 GCA_047639735.1 Candidatus Krumholzibacteriia bacterium
TTTAGCGGCGCGAGCAGCCAGTGGCCGCATTGGCCCGGCCGGCATGCGACAACTTGGCCAGACGCTGGCGGCGCTGGTCCATTTTCAGTCTGTGGCCACAGAAGGCGCAAAGGACCAGCCACCAAAACATTCCCCGCACCCGATCACTGATTGGGCTGGGCAAATGTCCGATTTTTCCGTCTTGGCCGAAGATATCATGAGCACTATTCCGGAAGATGCGCCGGCGACGATTCGCAAACCAGGCTACATCGCAACCGGCATCGACGCCGATCTTGACCGCTTCCGCAGCATTTCAGCCGACAGCAAAAGCTTCTTAGCCAACTTGCAAAATAGCGAAAGAGAAGCAACGGGCATCTCGACTTTGAAAGTCGGCTTCAATAGAATTTTCGGCTATTATTTTGAAGTCTCCAAAAAACACTTGGACAAGGTGCCCGAACACTACGATCAAAAACAAACGCTGGTCGCCGCTTGCCGCTTTCATACGACAGAATTGAAAGAGGCCGAGACGACCATCTTGGCCGCCGAAGAATCAGCGACCGAACTGGAAACGAATATCTTTGGCGCCTTGATCCAGCGTGTTCTGGAAACTCTTGCCGATATAAGCCTGGCCGCGCAATTGACTGCCAATTGCGACCTCATGTTGGGTTTCGCCGAGATCGCCGAGAAGCATAATTATTGCCGCCCACAATGCAACGATTCGTCCGACTTGGTGATCAAGGGCGGACGGCACCCTGTCGTCGAACAGCTTTTGGCCACAGACTTTATCCCTAACGACACAACACTTGATCGCCAAGACAATCAAGTGATCCTGCTCACCGGACCCAACATGGGCGGTAAGAGCACGTATTTAAGACAAGTTGCTTTGATCACTTTGCTTGCCCAAACCGGCAGTTACGTGCCGGCGAAGTCGGCCATCATTGGCGTTGCCGACCGCATCTTTACGCGAGTCGGCGCCAGCGACAATCTGGCCCGAGGCGAATCCACTTTCTATATGGAGATGAGTGAAACCGCTCACATTTTGCACCAGATGAGTGGCCGCAGTTTGGTCATTTTGGATGAGATCGGGCGCGGCACTTCCACTTATGATGGATTGAGTTTGGCTTGGTCGATCACTGAATTTTTGAATAGCGAACACGGGCCACGTCCACGTTCGGTTTTCGCCACTCACTACCACGAACTGACTGACCTTGAAAATGATCTGCCTGGCTTGGTCAACTTGCGCCTAGAAGTGAAGGAGTGGGAGGGAAAAATTATTTTCCTGCACACCGTCGGGCCTGGCCGCAGCGACAAAAGCTACGGCATCCACGTGGCGCGCCTAGCGGGATTGCCCGAAGGCGTACTTGAGCGCGCTCAAAGCATTCTAGACAGCTTGACCGCCTCTGCCGAACGCGACCGCGGAGCACGGGTCATTGGGCCAAGCGGGGCCTCCTTAGTTGCAGAGAGCCCACTCCTGGGCGTGCAATCGCAACTCAGTCTCTTTAGCGATGCCGAACGCGATGCCCTTGAAGACCTGCACCAGCTCAATCTCGAATCCATCAGCCCCATGGATGCCTTCATGTGGCTCGCTCGGATCAAAAAGCAACTTTCTCGTTAACCTGACGCTACTCTGGCCGAAAAACAGGATGAGGCGGAGCACGAACACGCGCGCGCCAAAAGTGCTTTAATCGTCCTATTGGGGGGGCTGTGGCTGATATCATCAAATGGTCTGTGATTCTCGTATGTCCGGGAGAGAGCGAACTCTCCCTGCTGGCAGACCTTTCTGTGCGGCGAGACGCTCGTATTGTCGCGGTTGTTGATCCGACGGGGAACACTGTCGGGGCCGGCTTGGCCGAAGTGATGGGCCTACAGATCTGTGCAAACCTGACGGAAATACCCGAAGACGCCGCGCAGTACCTGATTCATCCACCTTTGGATGACGATATCAGTGCGGTGCTTGACGAGGCAGCAAGCCGACAAATTACCGTACTTTCGGCCACTGAATTTTCGACAATGATAACCGGTCCAAAATTGGCTCCCATAGACTCAAATTCCTCAGCGATTTCCGCATCAAGCAATCGTGATTCATCAACTCCGGCTTCGCAAATTTCGCAGCCTACGCGCACCGATCACGAAGTTCTTGAGCAAGAAACGGCAGCCATTCACCGAACTCTGAGCCGCATCGAAGAAGTGCTCGATCGTGAAGCGCTTTTACGATGGCTACTAAGCTTGGCCACCCGGGCAACCGGCGCCACCTCAGGCTCGATCATGCTATTCGACGACCGATCGGAAGAATTGTACGTCGCCTACGCCTATGGCCTCAGCCAACACACTATGCACGCAACGCGGGTGCATCTGGGTGAAGGCATTGCCGGACGCGTGGCCGAATCACGACAAGCAGAATTGATCACAGATAATCGTCACCCTGGCGCCCGCCGCGATCGCTCGGCCATCCAAGAAGCCATTTGTGCACCCATCGTTTGGGAAGACCAGGTCTTGGGCGTCGTTAACATTTCCAATAGCGATGGTGAAGGCACTTTGGCCGACAACGCCATGTCCACCATTGAAAGCCTGACCCATCGTTTCGGATTGATCCTCGATCGATTCCTGAGTCTGCAGCTGGTGCGAAACAGCGAATTGTTCCGCAACATGGAAGTCGAACTCAACCGCGATACCGACCAACCCCAAGCCATCGCCCGCACTTTGCAAAATTGGGCCCTGGATTTGAGCAGTGTCGCCGGCGCCAAAAAAGTGCGTTTGGAAGTTCTGACGAGCGACGGTGACCTCTTCTGGGCAGACGGCATCGAGACCGGCTACGAATCTCCGCCACATCCCGACAAATCAGAAGTATTGAGTTCTGGCCGCCCCTTAGTCTTGAGGCCCGATGACGGTTCGGCGGTGGTGGACAACGAATCATCCGAAGCAACGGTGTTTCACTTGCCAGTCGGTCGTGAACCGCTGCGCGCATTGCTCACCTTGGAATTTTCAAGCGCCGCTCACGCTCACCAATTTCACAGCGTCAGTGGCGAAATCATTTATCTCGTCAATCGTCACCTCACCGGACTGCTGGACCGCGTCGCCACGGCCGATCAGGTTGACCGCTTAACCACCTTGGCCACAGCGTTGTCCGACCTGGCCGCCGGAGCTGGCAAATCAGATTTCCGGGACCGGGTTTTGGCAGCCGCTTGCCGACTCACCGGAGCCTCGAAAGCGCTGCTGCTCACCGGCATCAACGATGCTCCTGATGGAGAAGATGAGCTGAGTCCCGCTGACGCCTTGCGCCTCGAAGCAGTGCGCCTGCTCAGCCAAGCAGGAAAGAGTGGATGGCAAACGACAGTTTTAGAATCTTCAGGCGGACAATCTTCGCGTTCGTTGTTGGTCGTGC
>JBLIOK010000272.1:0-3358 GCA_047639735.1 Candidatus Krumholzibacteriia bacterium
TACCAGGATGAAAGCGTCCAGCCCGGCAGTCGCGGAACAAGCGCTCCAGCTCGCTCTTTTTAAACATTCCGAAACCACCCGACAACTCCATGGCCTCATCCACAACTCGCCAAGACGCCTCGACGGCATGATGTTTTGCCATCATGATCTTGGCCGGCCATTCGGCGCCATGATCAACACCGTTGGACCAATCTTCAGCAACTTTATCGAGGTGTGGTCCCATCGCTTCCAACTCCATGATCATCTTTGCTACGCCATGCTGCATTTCAGGGTGATAGGACATCGGGCGCGTCATGGCCATGGACTTCTTTTCTTTGAGCCCGGCCACAGCAATGTCACAAGCCCGACGAGCGAGGCCATAATAAACATTGGCGAAGCCAATCAAAGCCCAAGCAAATACCGCGACCACGAACATGTCAGCACCGCCTGCACCGGCGGGCAAGACTCGCGCCACACGATCATCGGGTACGAAAACGCCATCCAAGATGGTGTCTTGGCTGCAGGTTGCGCGCATGCCCATGGTGTCCCACGATTCCTTGATGGAATAACCTTCGGTATCGCGATTCATAAAAGCGTGCACGATTTTCGGATTTTCAGGGTCGGACGAATCCATACCGTGGAGGCCAAATCGGGTCCAGACCGGAGACAAGCTACCAAAACCCTTGCGACCAGTGAACCGATAACCGCCATCAACCTTTTCGGCGTTGGTCATCGAATAGAGCAGTGGCACGTCGTTGCCAGATTCTGAGTGGCCCGCCGCCAAGACTTCGCCAGCCATCGAGTCCTCGAGCACAAATTTCAGAGAATCGTCTCCAGATTTCATCAAATCGGCGGCAATCCCCGTCCAATAGACGTGCATATTGGTGGCAAGAGCTGTGGCCGGCGCGTAGTAGGACATCTCGCGTACGAGTTTGCCATACTCAGCCAAGTTGAGACCGTGACCTCCCATTTCCTTAGGCACGGCCAAGTTCAGATACTCCGTCTCGCGCAGCTCTTCGAAATCCTCGCTAAAGAACCGGTTTTCGCGGTCATAGATCGGTGCTCGTTCCTGGAATCGAAGCAGCATCTCTGGGGACAATTTGAAATTGGCCATGATATTCACGTTTCCTTGTATGAGAATGGGTTTGGCCGCACTCGAACTCTAACGGCTTCAGCTTGGCTTTCAATAGTAGAAGCGCACGGCGTCTGTAAACTGGCTCATAATTTTTGCAATTCTTTTCCATCATACCGTATTTGTGCGATAATCTGTACAAACGAACACTTATCAATGAAATTAGGCCCATGGATCAGCCCCACGACCTCACCATTATCCTTCAAGAAGCATCCGGTGGCAACCGAGACGCCATGGGCCAAGTTGTGTCCCTGGTGTATTCAGAGTTGCGCGCGATTGCGAGGCGCCAACATGCCGCCGAAAATGCCGCTCACTCCTTGAACACCACAGGTATTGTGCATGAGGCATACCTCAAACTCCTCAAGCTCGACCGCTTGGGCTGGCAAAATCGCGAACAGTTTTTTGCTATTGCCGCCCGCTCGATGCGCCAGATTCTAGTGGACCACGCGCGCAAACGCAAATCCCTCAAACGCGGCGGCGAGACACCGGTCCTTTCAATCGATGAAATGACAGCAGATTTTGGCGATATCGCCTTCACTATTGATGATGGGCAAATAGATGAGCTACTTGGGCTTGATCTTGCGCTTCAAGGGTTAGAGGCACAGAATGAACGGCACGCACGCATTGTCGAATGCCGGTTCTTTACGGGTTTGAGCATTGAAGAGACTGCCAAAGCCATCGGAATTTCGCCGGCCACCGTCAAACGCGAATGGATTTTGGCCAGAGCTTGGCTGAATCGAGAATTGAGTCAGAATTTATGAGCGACCCCACTTGGGATGACATCGAAACCATTTTCCACAAGGCACTGGCCCAGGATGGAACCGCCAGGGATGCCTATTTGCAATCGGTGGCCCCGAACGTGCGCCAAGAAGTGGAGTCGTTGCTGGAAGCGAGCGAAAACGGCGGCCCCCTCGACCAATTACAAGACGACTTTATCGGCGCCACGATAAGTGTGCCGCCCAGTGAATCCCTAGTCGGCAGCCAAATCTGCCAGTATAAAATCGGGGCCCTGCTTGGTGGCGGGGGCATGGGTGCTGTGTATCAGGCTAAAGATCAACGGCTCGGCCGCACGGTCGCCTTAAAATTTTTGTTGCCTCATTTGACCGACAAAGCAACCGCCAAACAACGCTTCGTCCTCGAAGCTCAGGCGGCCGCACGATTGGAACATCCCAACATCTGCACCATCCTGGAGGTCGGCGAAAGTCCCGACGGGAAAATGTTTATCGCCATGCCTCTCTACGAAGGCGACAGCTTGCGAAGCCGGTTGAACGGCGGCCCTATACCGCTGCCGGAATTGACCGACTACGCGCGCCAGATATGTTCAGGACTCAACAAGGCTCATGAACAGGGTATTGTTCATCGCGACATCAAGCCCGAAAACATCTTTGTCACCGATGACGGTGTCTTGAAGATTCTCGATTTTGGCATCGCCAAGCTCTCGGCTGCTGGTGTAACCGGCACCGGTGCCGTTATTGGCACTTTGTCCTACATGAGCCCCGAGCAGGCAAGTAGCCAAGCGGTCGATCACCGATCTGACATTTGGTCGCTGGGGGTGATGCTGTTCGAAATGGCCTGCGGCCAGGCCCCGTTTAAGCGAGACAATGCCTTGGCAATGATCAACGCACTGGTCAACCAAACACCACCCACTCTCGATACGATCTGGCCGGAAGCCCCTCCTGCGCTGACCAAGGTTATCCAACACGCTTTGCAAAAACGGCCGGCCGACCGATTCCAATCCGTAGCTGAATTGGGCGCGACCTTGGATGATTTGTATGATACTGAGGCTGACACCATTGGCGTCACCCCGAACAAAACCGCAATTCTGCCCGAAGGTGAACGCCGACTCGCTACCGTTCTGGTTACTCATCTCCACAATTACGACACCATGATCGAGAGCGTTTCCCCGGCAGAATTCGAGTTGATCCAAGAACAAATGCATCAGGTCGTGCGCCAATGCGTGGCCCTGCATGGCGGCGTGGTCAATCACGCCTCAGGCGCTGAAGTCATCAGCTTGTTTGGCGTACCAACCACATACGAAGATGATGTTGTGCGGGCGGTGCGGGCAGCGCGGGCCATAGCCGAGGCGACTCAAGGCCATTCGGCTCTCCAATCAGGTATCGATTCAGGCTATGTCATCGTCCAATCGAGCACAAATGATGACGAACGCTATCGCATTGTCGGCGGCGCCCTGCATACGGCGACCCGCATCGCCGAAGATGCCGGCTCTTCTGAAATTCTAGTGACCCA
>JBLIOK010000273.1:0-3337 GCA_047639735.1 Candidatus Krumholzibacteriia bacterium
GTGTTTGTCGGCCTGTTCCTTGTGCTGACCAGCGTGCAAGCCTCCTTGTCGAGCCGGCGCCGCGAATACGGAATCTTGCGGTGTCAAGGCGCCAGCCCCGACCACGTCTTTTGGTTGATCCTCGCAGAGACCGGCGGGCTCGGTTTGCTCGGCGTCCTTCTGGGATTGCCCATGGGATATTTTGTCGCCTCCCAAAATCTGGCCACGGTCAGCGCGACACTCACCAATATTTATGTTCTCGAGGGAATCGATAGCCTGGCCCTCACCGGAAGCGTGATTGCCCTCGGTGCAGCTGTCGGTGTGATCGGCGCGATGATCGGTGCCGCCTATCCGGCGTGGGAAATGTCCCGCCGCGATACGTTGAAACTTTTGGCCACTGTAAACATGCACGATGCGGCGAAGAATTCGGCGGGGCGTCTGGCTTTTGCAGCAATTGTGGTGATGGGATTGACGGGAATTTGGTTTGCCTTTTTTGGCATCGCTTGGAAATGGGGCGGGTTTATTCTTGGGGCTCTTGTGATGGTGTCGGTGCCTTTTTTAGTGCCGGCTTTGGTACAAGGGATCGGACGTTTGGCGAAACCGACCGGTATGAACGGGAGCTTAAGCCTGCGCAATTTGGTGGCGCGCCTGCAAACGACAAGTTTTGCAATTTCAGCTCTCACAGTCACCGTCAGCATGTTGGTGGGCATCACCTTGCTCGTGGGCAGTTTTCGCGAAACTTTGATCACTTGGTTGGACACTTCCGTGCAGGCTGACGTTTACATCACGTCTGAATCGTGGGTGCGCTCGGGCAGCGAAGCCTTTTTGGAATCAGGATTGATTGGTGAGTTGGCCGCCACCGCAGGTGTTGAAGCCTGGGAAGAGCAACGCCGTTTGCGGGTAGGCACCTCCGATGGGCAACATCTTATTTGGCTCAACGGCGTTCGCAGCCATAGCGAATTTGGTTCAACAGTGGCCCACCGGTTGCCGTTGCTGGAAGGGGAAATTGACACCATCGAATCTGGCCTCAACGCGGGGCAAGTCGTTATCGGCGAACCTCTTGCGCGAAAAGCAGTTTTGGCGGTGGGAGACACCTTGCGTCTGGCCGGGCCTTTTGGGCAAGTGGCATTGGCGATTGCCGGAGTGGCTTACGACTACACCAGCGAAGGCGGCACTGCGTTCATGACCATGGCGACGATGGATCAATTTTTCGGCAAGGGCCCCACCAACAATGTGGCCTTGTATTTGGATGCTGACCATGACAGCGACGAGACGGCAAGCGCGTTGCAGGCCGAGTTCTCCGATTATCCACTGGTCTTTCGCAGCAATCAAAAATTGAGAACCGAGGTTCTCGCCATCTTTGACCAAACCTTTGCCGTGACGAGAACACTGCAGTCGCTAGCCCTGTTGACTGCCGTTTGCGGCGTCTCGCTCACATTGCTGGTTCAGTCTCGCCAGCGAACCGGTGAGCTTGCTCTGTTGAGATCGTTGGGCGCGACGAAGCGCCAAGTGTTTGTGCTCTTTATGGGCGAAGGCGCCGCGATGGGGACGATAGGATTAGGGTTGGGATTGTTGGGTGGCATAGGACTCGCGGCGTTGCTGATTCTCGTGGTCAATCGGCAATGGTTTGGCTGGACGATTCAGCCGTCATGGCCAGCCGAAGCTCTCTTGGTGCAAGCGGTGACGGTGATGTCGGCGACCTTGGTCGCTGCGGCTGTTCCGGCCTTCCAAGCTGGGTTGTCGGGTCCAGAAAAACTGACAAGCGAGGATCAATAGTGGGTATCAAAAGAATGATCGTTGCGGTGTTATTGGGGACTGTCTTAGTCGCCCAGGGAATTGAGGTCCCTCGTTGGCAACAAGCAGAACCCGGATACAACTGGTCGTTTCCCCGCGATCTTTATGCTCATTCGGAATACAAAACCGAGTGGTGGTATGTCACTGGGCATTTGGCTGCCGTTGATGAGGCAGATTCTGAATTGGCCTTCCAACTGACGTTCTTCAGAATTGGAATTCAAGAGCCGGATTCGTTGTCAACACAATCGGCTTGGCGCGCCGATGATCTCGTGATGGCTCATGCGGCGCTGATGGATTCAAAAACTGGCGAGCACATTTTTAGCGAAGTTGTTTGGCGCGCTACTCCCTTTTTAGGCGGTTTCGGAGACGTGGGGGACAGCACCTTGGCCTGGTGCCAGGCGCCGCCAGGAACCGATGCGCAATGGCGCTTAGAATATCAAGACGGCGAATTCCTGCTTTCCGTCGAAGACGCTCGACAAGATTTGAAGTATGACCTGCGATGCCGGCCGACTCAAGAACCGGTCCTGCATGGTGAGTCCGGCTACAGCCGCAAGTCCGAAGATGGGAAAGCCGCGAGCCTTTACTTCAGCCAAACTCGCATGGAAGTGTCGGGAACGGTGGACCGCAAGGGGCGTGCAGTACCAGTGACTGGCGAAAGCTGGCTGGACCGTGAGATGTTCACCAGCACCTTGGGTGAGGGGCAAAAGGGATGGGATTGGCTTTCTTTGCAATTGGACGACGGGCGCGAATTGATGCTGTACCGCTTGTTGGCCGAAGATGGCTCAGCTGACTATGCCATGGGTACCATGGTTGGACCCGATGGAAAAGTCACTCTGTTGACCGAAAAGGAGTGGCAACTGAAGCCGACGTCATATTGGACGAGCCCAGAAACAGAGGCGCGCTATCCGGTTGCTTGGTCACTTGATGTTCCAGGCCGCGACGTTTCTATGGATCTTGAAGCCATGATTCCGGAACAAGAAAACGTGTCGAAATTGACGGGTATACACTATTGGGAAGGGGCTGTGCGGGCGAAAGAAAGAGGAAACCAGTCTCAAACTGGGCGGGGTTTTGTCGAGATGACTGGCTACGGAAAAGGCAGCCGACCTCCGGTTTGATATCCTGTGCCATGACTGATTTTGTCAAACGGCAGCGCGCACCTTGCTCATGAAGTTCTCAAGTTTACTCTCGTCTAATTTGTTTGCCGTACGCACTCCGGTGGACAAACCAACAGCGAAGGTTTTACCACCCGAATTGCTTCTCAAACGTTTTCTGGGTTCAGGCCACCGGCGAGAAAAGTGGGTATCGATAAGTGCGAAACAATTTTTGACCTCACCGTCCAATCATGAGTTCGGCCCGTTCCGCCTAACTCTTTGATCGGTAATTTCTGATTGCCTGAATCCAACAGGATGCCGTCGACCCAAGCAGTGGCATCTGTGATCTGCCACCCCTCGCCGAACACAATAGTCACCCTACTTTTTCATAATTCTGAGGGCCTCGTACGGAGTTTTTCCGTTGTGCGCTCCGTGTGGCCGATTGAAGTTATAAAACTCCTCCTAGTCTGATC
>JBLIOK010000274.1:0-3331 GCA_047639735.1 Candidatus Krumholzibacteriia bacterium
GATATCCTGAAGGTTGCCGATGCCGAAGGTTGCATGCACGAATTTGTGGCCAGCGGCACGCCTTGGAAAAAAGAGTTTGGTGTGCGGACTTTGGACATCGCCAAACGCATGCTCGATTATGGAATTCACGCGCCGACAATCTATTTTCCGATGATTGTTGAGGAAGCGTTTATGGTGGAGCCCACCGAAACCGAATCGCGCGAAAGCCTCGATTATTTTGTCGATGTTATGCGCTCTATCTATCGCGAGGCCCAGGAGAATCCCGATCTCTTGCGTGACGCGCCGTTCAGCACACCTGTCGGTCGTATGGATGAAGCCGGCGCCGCTCGGGATCCCGATTTGAGTTGGCTCGGCCCCTGCAACTGCTGAGGTGATTTGAGTGGCAAAGCTGCGAGTGTTTTTTGACGGTGCGGGCAGCGGTCATGGGAACATGGCGCGCGATCAAGAACTTCTTGAAACGCATGTCCCCGGCGATGACCCCATTCTTCGCATCTATTGGTGGCAACCTGCCGCAGTAACCATTGGCTATAATCAAAACTTTTCCGATTTTGACGCCGACACCATAGCCGCCAAAGGTTATGAAATGGTGCGGCGTCCGACCGGCGGACGCGCCATCTTGCACGCCGACGAACTGACCTACGCGGTTGTCGGTACCTCGCCATCGACACTTTTTGGAGATTCACTGCACAGCACATACATGAAGATCAATGAAGCATTGATGTTGTTTTTGCATTCGTTGGGGATCGCCGCGGACATCAGTGACGGCGAAAGCCGCGCGGATTCACGTGGCCTGGTTTGTTTTCGCAGTGCGGGGAAACATGAAATCAGTGTAGGGGGACGCAAGATTGTCGGCAGTGCACAACGCCGCACAAACGGGGTATTCTTGCAGCACGGTTCAATCTTGGCTGGGCCGGGGCATTTGGAGCTGCCAAGGCTGCTAGGAACCGAAGGCGCTGAAGCTTCAGATGCGAAACAATTGGCGGCTGCGACGACAGATTTGACCCAGGTGTTAGGGGTCGTTCAGACTCCGGAAATTCTGGCAAGCCAAGCGCTGCTTTTAGCCGACAGTTTTGCTGAAGCCTTGCCGCTGAAGCTTGATGTTGTGACTTCCCACTTGCCCTAAAATTGCAGAACTGATCCCAGGGCTACTCCAACGCCTTTGCTGGCTCCAGGCGTGATGGCGCTGCGGGCAATCGCGGCGGCGTCCAAGTGCCATGGTCCCACTTTCAGTCCGACACCCAGCGAAGCGCTATTGCCGCGTTCACCACCGGATGACAAACCCACTCGAGGCACGAAGAACGAGGCCACCTGCCACTCGACACCCGTATTGAACAGGGGTCGCGTAGAGGTCACGCCGCGGTTTGCAAAGCCTTGGATGTAGTCGGCAGCAACCATGAATTCACCGAATTTGTGGGCCGCACCAAGGCGCGCTCTTTGCGGCAAATTGGTGGTGTAGCTTTCGCCGGCAAAAGAAGTGTCGGCATCGGCAACTGCCTTGTCCAAGTCACCATTGAGCAGGTTGACATCGTTGGCGGTGACTCGCATTTCTTGGCGTTCTAGCCCCTCGGTCCAGTTGATTTGGCCGATCACGTTGTCAAAGGCTAGGCCAAAGTTCCAATCGTTAGAAGTGTGATAGGCAAGACCAAGGTCCATACCAAATCCCTGCCCACCTTCAGAAGATTGGGTGGCAATAAAGGCTTCGCCATTGATCTCGCTCAAACTTGTGTTCAGCACGCCATAGGCCTCATCCACATGCATTTCGTAAAGCCCTTGCAAATAGCGGGCATTCACACCGACGCTCAATTGAGAATCGCCGGTGTCACGAACGACGAGGCCGTAAGATACCGTCGCTGTACCGACGGCGTAACCGTCGCCCCAAGTGTTAGAAAAATCGACACTTTGGTCGAGTTGGTTACCGTTAAGAACCAAGTCGAAATAGTCTTTGTCCAGATTGCCCTGGCCGGCACCTATGCCGTTGAAACTGAAGGCAAAACTGCCGGTTTGAAAACCTAGCGCCGATGCGTTGAGGTCAGCGTCAAGTTTGAGACCGTCGTCGGGGATATCATTCAACACCTGCGCCTTGTCAGAGCTGTCCAGATACTTCCCGGTGATGTCATTGTAGCGATCCAAACTGAAGGCGTTGTTGTGAACATCAACCGCGACCGCTGCCAGGCCGATGGAGGTTCCGTGGCTGAAAGCAAGGTTGGCAGGGTTGTAGGCGACCGCTTCCAAGCCACGGCTGGTGGCCGTTCCTGCGCCACCCATGCCCCAAGCCCGCACGATACCTTGTGCCTGTGCCGTCCCGGTACTGAAGAGGCAAAGCAGGCCGCAACCAACGAGGGCGGATGACCGAATGGCTTGGGTAGCGACCGTCAGAAAAGGTAAATTTGAGTGTAGCATCCGGTTGTCTTCTTTCACTGGCGACATCTGGTCGGTTGTGTTTTTAGAATTCATCATCGACCAATACTTCCATTTCAACGACACCACGAAATTCGAGGTAGTCAGTGGACATAATGCGAATGGGCAGACCGCTTGTGCTGGGTAAGATCGCCTGCACACGAGTGAACAAACCAGGTCGTCCAAACATTTGCGCCTCCGCAGCTGTCAGGCTCAATACCGGTGAGCTGGTTACGCCCTGGCTAACGATGTGGGTGATGGGATCGACTTCGGCCGCAGCAATGATCAGCGGACCAATTGTTAGCAGAGGAGCATTTTCAAGCGCCGCTTCATTTTCAGCGACACTGACATAGAGTTCGATGGCCATCGGCATATGGTTGAACACTTCGCTGCGCAAAAGGGCACCGCGGGCATGGCTGTGGATACGGTCCCGCAGATCTTCATCAAGGTCCAATTCCGATGGGTCGGCATCGATGGTGGCTCCGGTGATCACAACTTCTAGGGGGGCGGCGATGGTCCAGGTGATCAAGGCGAAATCATCGTCGTGAACGGTGCCACTTTGGCCACCACCAGCTGAAACATCACCAGCAAGAGTGATAGTTTCTGGCAAGTTGTTGAGAAAATCGAGAATCGTGCTGTTGGTTTGGTCCAGAACGATGGTCGTGGTCGACGGAGCGCGATCAAGGGCGGGAAGCACTTGTGTGTTCACGTCCAACTGTCGGGTTGAACCGTCGGCTGCAGTGCCCACTAAGGTGACGGCAATGTCGGCCGGTATTCCGGCTGAACTTGTTACATGCAGGGAGATGCTTGCTGCGGTAAGTTCGAGTCCATCCAATTCTTCTGGCAAATCCACGTTTTCCACTACGGGCTCAAGAGGTACGGAAATTTCTGGCACCAAGCCGGTCAGGCTGCTGAAGGCGATTGTGCTCGCGTT
>JBLIOK010000275.1:0-3271 GCA_047639735.1 Candidatus Krumholzibacteriia bacterium
CTCGTGACGGTCGGATTCACCGATGATAACAATGTTCAAATTACCGGTGGGTTGGATGTTGGTGAACCAGTAGTCACCCGAGGGCAGCGCTCGCTAAAGCATGGCACACCTTTGAAGATCTTGGCTGACGAGGCCGCTACACCAGATACCGCTACAACTGAGAGCGCGGCGAACTGATGCTCAACTTTGTCGACCTGGCAGTACGCCGTCGTGTGAGTGTGATCATGGCCGCATTGGCAGTCGTGGCTTTTGGTATAGTTGGTTACAACCGGTTGTCGTTGGAATTATTTCCGGACATCACTTACCCCAGCATCACCGTGCAAACCGAATTCCCTGACACCGCGCCACAGGAAGTAGAAAACCTCGTCACGCGACCAGTGGAAGAAGCGGTCGGCGTATTGCGTGGCTTGCAAACTGTTCATTCGGTGTCGCGGGCCGGCATCTCCGAAGTCACTCTCGAATTTGCGTGGGGCTCGGACATGGACATCCTGTCTATGGAAGTGCGTGAAAAACTGGACCGCTTGGTCTTGCCTGATGAAACTACTGATCCGATAGTCCTGCGTTTTGACCCCAGCCTTGATCCCATTATCCGCTTGGCTTTATCTGGACCGGCCGAAGGCAATGACCTGCAGGCCATGCGCCGCTTGGCAGAAAAACAGATCAAACAGGATCTCGAGACGGTTAAGGGCGTGGCAGCAGCCCAGATCAAAGGTGGACTGGAAGAAGAAATCCAGATCGACGTGGACCAAAACCGGCTCGCGGCTTTGGGCATCACCATCGACCAAATTCGCCAAGTGGTGGGCGTGAGCAACGTGAACCTGCCGGGTGGCGCGTTGCGTGGCAAAGACGATCAGTTCCTCATCCGCACCATCAATGAATTTCAAGACATCGAAGAAATCGCCAATTTGATCATCCGGCAGGATGGTAACGCGAGCGTGCGTTTGAGAGAAGTGGCATCGGTGGTATGGGGCAGCAAGGAACGCGAAGAGATCACCCGCGTTGGTGGGCGCGAGTCCGTCGAAATCTCGTTGTTTAAAGAAGGCGACGCCAACACCGTGGCGGTAGCGCGTTTGTTGCGTGAACGACTAAAGGCCTGGCAGGACGGCAAGTTGCCTGAAGGTCACTCGTTGACGGTTCTCTTCGATCAGTCCAGTTTTATTCAAAAGTCCATTGACGAAGTGCGCAACGCGGCCCTGATCGGCGGCGTCTTGGCGATACTGGTGTTGTTGGTTTTTCTGCGCGATTTGCGCAGCACATTGATCATTGCGACTTCGATTCCGATTTCGGTTATCGCCACCTTTGTGGCCATGTACAAGTTGGATATTTCGCTGAATATTATGTCTCTCGGTGGGCTGACCCTGGGCATAGGGATGCTGGTCGACAATTCCATCGTGGTATTGGAATCGGTGTTCCGCAAGCGCCAACTCGGCGCGTCGCTTTTTAGAGCAGCCGTAGACGGAACCTCGGAAGTGGGCGCGGCGGTCATGGCTTCGACTTTGACTACGGTGGCCGTGTTTTTGCCCATCGTTTTTGTCGAAGGTGTGGCGGGCCAGCTGTTTCATGATCAGGCCTTAACGGTAACCGTTTCGTTGTTGGCTTCGTTGATTGTGGCGATCACTTTGATCCCTATGCTCAGCGCCACCGGCGAACCTTTGCCGACGCTGAAAGAGCGGCGCCGAAACAAAGATGTCAGCGAACAGGAATCGCGCGTTGACGCGGGCCCTGTCCAATACACGCTCGGCTGGTTCTCCAGGATGTACGATCGTTTTTTGATCGGCGCGGTCAACCGTTCGGCCATCACTTTGGTTGTAGCCTTTCTTCTCTTCTTTCTGTCGGTCTGGTCCTTGGGTGGCTTGGGCACGGAACTGATCCCGCAACTGAGTGAAGGCGAATTTTTCTTCGAAGTGAAATTGCCTGAGGGGGCGTCGTTGGCGGCGACAGATCGCACGGTGCAATTGATGGAAAAAGCTGCTGGTGGTCAAGAGGGTATCGAAAACTATTACGCCACGGTAGGCAGCCGCCTCGTCAGTGGAGGCATGTCCGTCAATACCAAGGCAGAAAACCTGGCTCAACTGAATATTATCATGAAGGACCGCGGCAATGACGTGGCGGAATTGATGACCGCCGATGCCCTGCGGGCTGAATTCCAAGATCTGCCGGACCTCGAAGTTAAATTTGGCCGCCCTTCTTACTTTAGTATGAAGACGCCCGTCGAAGTGGTCATCTATGGCGAAGATTTGGATGATCTGCGCGATTATTCTTTGGAAGTGGCGCGCGCCCTGACC
Organism: Candidatus Krumholzibacteriia bacterium; assembly: GCA_047639735.1. Classification (GTDB taxonomy): domain Bacteria; phylum Krumholzibacteriota; class Krumholzibacteriia; order LZORAL124-64-63; family LZORAL124-64-63; genus JAGRNP01. The sequence goes on from JBLIOK010000275.1 coordinate 2,286, forward strand.
GGGTTGCCGGGTTTAGTGGATGTGCGATCCTCATTGGAGGCGGGCAACCCTGAACTACAAATTGTCTTCGACCGCCAACGCTTGGCTGCGCTGGGTCTGGATATGGGCGTGCTCTCCGAAACGCTCAAGAATCGGGTCTTGGGTGTGGTGCCCACTCGCTTCAAAGAGCAGGATCGTCAAATCGATATCCGAATTCGCAACCGAGAAGAGGATCGTCACTCGGTGGAAGATGTGCGTAACCTGGTCTTGCCGAGCAACAGCGATACCCCGATCCGTTTGATGAGTGTCGCTTCGGTCACCGAAGCGCGGGGGCCGGCTGAAATTCACCGCCTGCAACAGCAGCGTGCGGCCGTCGTGTCAGCTAACCTCGAGGGCCGCAGTCTTGGTGCGGCGATTAAGGACGTGCAGGCCGCGGTGGCTGGGCTGCCGAAGAGTAAGGGCATGACCACTGAGTTGGGCGGACAGAATAAAGAAATGCAAGTCAGCTTCAACAGCCTGCGCTTTGCGATCATGCTGGCCATTTTTCTGGTCTATCTGGTGATGGCCGCCACCTTTGAAAGCTTTTTGCACCCGTTATTGGTTCTGTTCACCATCCCGCTGGCGTTGGTTGGTGTGGCGGCTGGATTGCTCGCAACTGGGACCACTATCACGGTGATTGTTCTGATCGGGACGATCATGCTGGTGGGTATTGTGGTCAACAATGCCATCGTATTGATTGATACGATCAACCGTTTGCGTCGGGCGGGAATCGCCAAACGCGAAGCGGTGATCAAGGCCGGGCATTTGCGCCTGAGGCCAATCTTGATGACGACACTCACCACGGTATTGGGTCTGTTGCCCATGGCGCTCAGTTGGGGTGAAGGTGCCGAATTGCGCGCGCCTTTGGCCATCACGGTCGCCAGTGGATTGTTGTTGAGTACATTGTTGACTCTAGTGGTGATCCCCGCGGCTTACTCGCTCGTGCCTTCGAGTGTGCAGGCCGAAGT
>JBLIOK010000276.1:0-3238 GCA_047639735.1 Candidatus Krumholzibacteriia bacterium
GCGGAAGTCATTCAAGAGTGGGAAACACCTATGAGGCCAACGTCCATAGCGCCTGATGGGAGCATCTTGTTGGTCGAATTTTTGAGCGAAACCTCGGTAGCGAATATCGGGAAGATAAAGCTGGATTCGACTGAATACGAGTTGGTGAGTCTCGTCGCTATTGAAGACAAAACAGTTGGCGGTGGGCGGCTTTCGCCAGATGGGCGCTGGATTGCTTTCCATGGTGAATCAGATTTAGGCTGGGATGTTTTTGTGGTGGCTGCAGAAGGTGGGGAACGCAAATGGCAAGTTTCTCACAACGGGTCTGTTTATCCGAGATGGTCTGAAGATGGATCAGAACTATGGACGCTCACTTTTAATGGTGACCTCAATAAATATTTAGTCGACGGCTCTGGGTCCACATTTCACATTGGTGGGATGACTCAGCCGTTGACGGTTCAATCGCCTGACGCGGAAGGGCCACACTATGATCGGCATCCTGACAGCCTGCGGTTGATCACGTCTGGGGCTGGAGTGGGTGTCACTGGTAATGTGCCTTCGTTGCTGCATTACGTTAATGACTGGCAACGCGGTCTGGTACGCTAAGACCTTATAGGAGTCGAATGTGTTGAATGACGACGAGCCATCTGTTCCGTCTAACGTCTTTTCGAAGGTTATGAAGGCGACCGCGCGAGTTGAATCTAACGAAGTCCGTGCGGTGTGGTTGTCCTTCTTTTTCGTCTTCATATTGATGTCGGCCTACTATATCTTGCGGCCCATTCGCGACGCCATGTCGAGCGATTGGACCGACGCCGAACTCAGCACGCTTTTCACCGCCACGTTTATATTGAGTGTCATCGCCACGACTTTGTATGGCGCGGCCTGTTCGCGCGTGCGGTTGAGCAGGCTCTTGCCAGGCATCTATGGTTTTTTCTCGCTCTCCTTTTTTGGCTTCTTTGTGGCCTTCAAAGCGATGCCAGATGTGGTCTGGCTGGGCAAAGGTTTTTACGTCTGGATCAGTGTTTTTAGTCTGTTTCAGGTTTCGGTTTTCTGGACTTTCATGGCCGATATTTTTACGAAAAAACAGGCGCCACGTCTCTTTGGATTTATCGCTGCCGGCAGCAGTATCGGCGCGATCGCAGGCCCGGCGTTGGCACTTTTGCTGATCGGCCCGTTGGGGAAGTCAAATTTGGTATTGATCTCAGCAGCTCTTTTACTAGTGCCGATACCCGTCATTGCTTACCTGGGAAAACTCAAGCACTCGGCCTTGCACAATGACAACATTTCGGCAGTCGACGACTTCGGTCGCAAACTGGGTGGAAACCCATTTTCTGGTTTCAAGGAATTCGTGAGCAACCCATACCTGTTGGGCATCGGGCTGTTTCTTTTTCTCTACACAGTGATCAGCACGTTTGTGTATTTTGAACTGAAAAATTTGATGACCGATCTCGACTCTGAAACGCGGACCCAGATATGGTCGGGTATGGATTTGGCCGTCAATATCTTATCCATTTTTACGGCGTTCTTTGTGACCGGACGACTCACCACACGATTTGGCTTGGCCTGGACGTTGGCCCTGGTGCCGATCATCATTGTGGTTGGTTTGTTGGTGGTGGCTTTGGCGCCAATGCTGTGGGTTGTCGTGGCGATGCAGTGCGTGCGCAGGGCAGGCAACTATTCGATCACTCGACCAGGGCGCGAGATGTTGTTCACCGTGGTTGATCGGGAAACAAGATTTAAAGCCAAGAGTGTGATCGACAATGTGGTTTATCGCGGCGGAGATGTGATTGCCGCCTGGGGGTTCACGGGTTTGACCCAGGGCCTTGGCCTTGGACTCAGCGCAGTGGCTGGTATTGGTGCCCTCTTTGCTGCGATTTGGGCTTTGATGGGACGCTATTTGGGCCGGAAATATGAAGATGTACAAGGCGATTCGATAGTTAAACCAAAGGAAGATTGAGATGAAGTTGCGTTTAATGATGTTTGTTCTGGTGGCGATGATGAGCGTTGGGATAGCGCAGGCTGCCGATGATGGTGCTCAGAAAGCTATTTTGGTAACGGGTGCTAGTTCGGGAATTGGTTTGAAAATCACCGAGTATTTGTCTGCTGCCGGTCATTTTGTGTACGCCGGCGCTCGCAAACAAAAAGATCTCGACTCGTTGAACGCCATGGAAAACGTGCAGTCCATTCGTTTGGATGTGACGGTTCAGTCGGAAATTGATGCGGCCGTCGCGACGATCACTGAAGCGGGCCGCGGTCTATACGCCGTAGTCAATAACGCGGGTGTTGCCATTTATAGGCCTGTGTTGGAAACGTCCGATGATGACTTCCATTTTCAGATGGACGTGAATGTGTACGGACCTTTCCGCATCACCAAAGCGTTTGCACCTTTGGTCATCGCAGAGCAAGGTCGCTTCACGACCATCGGTTCAATTGCTGGTACGGCATCCTGGCCCGGTTTGAGTGCCTATTCAATGACCAAGCATGCGATGGAAGCCTTCACCGACGCCTTCGCGGCCGAAATGGCTTCAGAAAATGTCATCGTAAATATTGTCGAACCTGGAAATTACAAATCGCGGATTTCAGCAAGCTTGCAGCAACGGGCCATCGACCAGTTGATCGCTTCTGGCGAAGAGCTGTCAGAGGAACAACAAGCATTTGTTGATTCGCCATTGAATGACCGTTCGCAATATAAGGAACCCGACGAGGTGGCAGCAGCTGTGCTGTTGGCTCTTTTTGATGAAAGCCCCAAGTTGCGTTATATGGTCGTGCCGAACGAAGGCGAAGCCAATATGACCATCAGTAAAGCGATGCAAGAATTGATCGAATTGAATGCCGATCAGGCTTACACCTATGATCGAGCTGCGCTGATTGCAATATTAGATGCGCAATTGAGTGCGGCAGACGGAGCCGAATAAGTTGTGATGTTGCTGGCGGTGGGACTCATTTGAATAAGAACAAAGTTCCCACCGCGAGCACAACCCATAGCGAAGACCCAAACAGTATGGCCTTGCCCGAAATCGTTTTGAACGTCTCACGATTCAGCGAAAGACCCACCAGAAAAAGCGCCGCTACCATACCTTTGCGAGCAGCGGTGGCCGCTACTTGGCCAGCTGGGCGCACCTCGGGTATAAGAGTTACCAAGAGAACCATTGCCAAAAACAACCAGATGAAAAGCGGCACCTTTACCCGTGGGCTTACTTTTCCGTTTTCTGATTCCTGAGGTACTAAGAATGAGATTAATAATCCTACCGGAGCAATC
>JBLIOK010000277.1:0-3198 GCA_047639735.1 Candidatus Krumholzibacteriia bacterium
CGAAGTTTTGCTGGGCTCGATTCCAGCGGCCAGCCAAATTGACCTCGCGTTTGCCGGGATTCTTGCTTTCTGTGGCGCGGCTTAATAGGCTGCGCAAACCATCGCCAATTTTTTCCGTGACAAAAACCCGCCCAGGCGAAGCTTCACGCAGATCGCAGGCATCCCAATAGCGGCGCTCGGCAGCAGGATAGTCGCCGACTTCTAAGGCGTCGACTGCTGCGCCCAACAATTGCCAATAGTTGCTGCCATGAGCAGGACCAGAGGAACGAGAAGTTTGGTGCGGATCGTGAGTATTCATAGCTAGAATCTAGCACGAGAAGTCCATCGAGGATACCGAAAGTGCTCACTTCAAGCCATTTTCTGGCCAGACCAAGACAAGCTTGGCCAGAACACATTCGAGCGCTTAGCGGGTCAAGACCACACGAGTCGTGTATCTCGCGGAACCAGACCGCACCAACGCCAAGTAGGTGCCAGCGGACAAACGTCGCCCCCTGCTGTCAGTACCGTCCCAGAAAATCACGCCCTCAGCGTCGGCGCCGTCGATTTCGCGCAACCGCCGACCACCCAAATCAAAGATTTCCAGCTGCGCATTTGCAGGCAGTGCGCCCCTTTTTGCCTGGAATTGAAATTTGCCACCGCCAGGATTGGGGTACACGGACAGGCCGGACAATTGACCAACGGGCTGCTGCACCGCCGACGGTGACGGTTGCAACGGGTAGGCACCGCTGTTGCGCGAGTCACCTCGGCGCGAACTCCACGTCGGGGCAGGACTCAGTCCGCTCAACATCGGGGTAATGGTCATTTGCCGATCAATGATTTCGACCCGCAACTGCACGCCACCGGGCATGGACACCAAAGCCGAACCAAGAAACGACGTGTCGCTTTGTTGCGATCCGCCCAATTGCCTCGGTTGTTTTTGCACAAGTGCGTCAGCCGATTCATCGCCCAAGAGCCATCCGGTGGTCACGCCAGGAATCGACGTGAATCCATAAAGCAATTCAAACCAAGACATATGAAACAACGAGCCCAATTCGGTGGCTCCGTCACCAAATTGATCCCAGGCCAACGGCGCTGGCAACAAAATTTCTTTTAGTTTCAACTCGCCTTCGCTGGTCGTCGCCGCGATTTGCACACCCGGTAAATCTGTAACCGCAACAGATCCAGAGCGGAAGATACGGCCCATGCCCAATGACCACTCAGCCTGGTCGTTGGTCAATCCATTGTCCGCCAATCCCAATACCGCCACATTCAATTGCCCAGCGCCGTATTGTCCAGACACGGCAGCTTCAGAAATACGCAACCAACCACCGCCACGTGGAGCCGGAATGACTTCGCCATCGCCCGGTAGCGGGTTGCCGGCTCCGTCAAAGACTCGCATAACCAGTTGTCCGGTCACGTCGTTGCGTACGGGAATGATGATATCGTGCAGGCCGTCACCGTCGAAGTCGCACAGGACGGGCCCCACTTCCAGACTTGGCCCAAGCTCTTGCGGCCAGCCTGCGCGCATATTCAGATTCTCGTCAAGGACAGCAACCCAGCCATCGGCAAAAGCCAGCACCAACGATTCTCCATTGTCAGCCGTCAATTGACCCGCTGCTGGCGCTAAAGGGGCACTATGACCAAGGGCCACTTCGCTTTCCAATTCAGGGTCGGCATCGACCGCGGCATTCCAAGACCAAGTCCGAGCAACCCCCGTTTCATCGGCCACCAGGACGCGCCAACCGCCCACGGAATTGCGAAAACCAACGGCGCTGGTCAATGGCCGATTGAGGGCCAAAGTGACGCTCTTGTAACTAGCGTCCCCCTTAAAAAAGTAGACTGAACCGTATTCGGATGTCACAACGATTTCATCGCCAGCCACGCCATCGAGATTTGCCAACATGGGTTGGGTCAAGCCTCCCTGACTGGAGGGCGGCGGGAAAAGAAACACTGGCCATCCCGGACGAAACGTCCCTGTCAAATCAGTGACGTTGAGCGACCTTGCCACTTGATCGACCAAAACTTGCGAAGGCGCTACGATCGACGGCCCAGTAAAGGGCATCAGTTGGCCAACATTGGGCGCCCCGGTTCCCACGCCTGGCAACGCGAGCAACGCGCCCTGTTCGGTAAACCCTTCCGCTTCGATCAGGCGCAAGGTCACTTCCCCGGCGCCGGCTATTCGCTTGACGACCACAAAGCTCCAACGTTCTTGCCCAGGTCGAAAATAGGTAAACTCTGATACTCCCGGACCGTTTTGACTAGCCCGCAGGACTTCGTCACGCTCGTGAGTATTATCAACCCCAATTTCCACCACTTCTAAGCAAATATCCAAATTCCCCGAGGGCACTGCCTCAACCAAATAGCGCACATTCGGGTTCACACTGAGCCGGCGGGCAACCACGGGCTTTTGCCAGTCGGCCGTGAGCGTGTCGATTTGATCGACACCAGAAAACAAAGGATCAATCATAGCTCGGACCGCCGCGTCAATTCTCAAGCTTCCGTAGCCCCGTTCAACGCTGTGCCCGGCATATTCCGGCAATAGCTGAGAACCAAGTCCACTTGCCGATTCTTCCGCTGTTACTACGGCCGCGGTCAATCGCAGAACCGTTTGGCGGGCTTTAACAGATTCCCGATTCTTTGGGAGCTCTACGCCGTTTTCGATGAGCGCCTCATCAAGCATATAGACAGCCGCGGCGGCGTGCGCGGCAGCCAAGCTAGTGCCGAAGCGGCCGCTGTAAGAATCATTAGGTTCATTGTCAGCCACTATGATGCGTCCCTTGGCAGCCAAAAGACCGCCTCCAGGTGCCATCAGGTCCGGCTTTTTTCGGTTGGAAAGACCACGTCCGCTGTAGGCACTGACTTCACCTACGCCATTGACCGCGCCAACGGTAAGCACATCAAATGCAGCCGCCGGGTAGCCTGGCCCGTTACCGTCAGTGCCAAAATTACCCATAGCCGCAATGGGTGTGATGCCCACTTCGACAAAGGCGTTCATCGCTGCGCTGATGCCAGCATCGACTTCCCAGTTGACCGCAGTGAGCACTGAGCGCACGCGATAGGTTTCCCGGTGCTCAAGTGTCCACGCACAAGCCGCTAAAAAATCACCAGCCCAAGCGTGCCAAATTTCGTCAAAATCATAGAATTTAACGACGGTTAAACGAGCATTGGATGCCATGCCGCGAAAGTCTTCGTCAACGACACCGCTTCCAGCGACCACCG
>JBLIOK010000278.1:0-3171 GCA_047639735.1 Candidatus Krumholzibacteriia bacterium
TTGCCTTCGCAGTTGCCTTCGCAGTTGCCTTCGTCTTAGCAACCGTAGCCGCTGAAGCTTTCTTTGCTTTAGCTTCGGCCGTTTTTGCACTAGCGGCCGTTTTTACACTAGCGGCGGATTTTGCTTTTACGGCAGGCTTGGCAGCCCGAGCACGAGTGCTGGCAGCCTTTTTCTTAACGGTGGTCTTTTTAGTCGCTTTAGCCATGTCTGTTTCCTCTCCTGAGAGCTTACCGAGTGCATTGTATGGATGCTCTCAGTTGATTTTTGAGATCCAGTTACCTCCAGTGGGCAAGGAATCCGATCCCAAAATTTTACGTTTCGTCGCTTGTTTTCATCGTCTCAGATGTCGGTAATCTCGGCGCTCACCATTTGGGAACACGCGCTTGTGTATGCTCCCTTATAACAAGTCCTGTACCACATTTGAAACATTTTTGGCTCTAGCGGCGAACTCCGTATCACCCTACTATGAACTCAGTTACATAAGTTCCGGAGAATACAAAAAACAGATTCCATCTCGTTTTTGCAATCTCTTTGACATATTGTCAAGCCAGACTCTGTACTTAACGTCAGTTTGTCAAATCACTTTTTTAAAACCGCACCGATTTGAATGCTGCTCGAAGCAGCCAAAGACGAGGTTGATTTTAGATCCGGTGTGATTCAGGTTATCAGTACAGTTTGTCTCGTAAGCCAGATGCCCATCGTGAACAAAATGCTCGACCTGACAAAAGTGATTTGTTCGACTCGATCCAGTATCCTTAATATACCCTGTATTCTAAAACTCGCCTCATCAATATCAGAAAGCAGACCGCTTGATGGCCAAGCCAGACGACATTGATCAGACCCCAAACCCACCTGCTGCCATTTGGCATATCCTGGTCCAAACCATGAGCTTAGGCTCTGTTTGGATCATAGCTGGTTTGCTCGGGTGGCACAGTTTAACCGATCTGGACATCTGGTTCCACCTAAGAATGGGAAAAGATTTATTGGCTGGCATGCCGTGGCCTCATCTCAACACCTACTCTATTGCCTTTGCCGACTACCCATGGCTCAACCACGAATGGCTATTTCAATTCATCGCTGCCTGGACAGGCCCGCCTGCCGGCGGCGATCCTGACAATGTCTTGGGATGGAACGTTCTAAGGGTCGGCTTGATATCTGGACTATATGGTTTGCTTCTATTCGGTGATGGAATATTTAGTGAAGTGAGGCGCCGCCGATTCACTAGCCGTCCAGTCTTGATCTCCATGGTCGCCCTTTTTAGTCTTTTCTTGGTTTGGACGCGCTTTAACCTGCGGCCAGAACTTATTTCATATATTGGTCTTATCTTAATAGTACGCCAATCGGAAGCGCATTATTCGCGGCCTCCAGCGATCACTTGGTGGCAAGACAGGTCGCTCTGGATTCTTTTCCTCATTGTCGTCATTTGGGCACAGTTTCACGGGTTTGCCGCGCTAGGACCAATCGTTGTGTTCACGGCCGCCATCATTGTTCCGCGCGAAAATCGGCAACGTTGGGGTGCGAAAGCGCTCTCTATTCCGGTCGTCTTGTGTCTGGCGGCCCTGATGCTCACACCCAATGGTTGGCAGGGGCTTTTGCTCCCCCTACGAGCTTTGGGCCAACTCAATAGCGATGTGGTCGACTTAAGCACAACAATATCAGAATTGGTCCCACTGCTCGACACGAAAAATTCGCTAAACATGACCCTCTTGGCCTTCAAAGTGAGCCTGGTATGGGGATCTATGGTAATCGTTTTGGGCTGGCGACAGGTTAGCTTGTTGCGAGTTCTTCTTTGGGGCGCAACCGCATTTGCAGCATTCTCCAATCAGCGAAATATTGCCATTTATGGTCTGGCGTTCATCTTGATGCACAGCGGTTACAAGGGTCTATGGCCTTCAATTTGGTGGCGTTCCCGGCTCCCCGTAATTTCCGCAAAGAGAATCCCCAGCCCCATTATTCCCTGCTTCATGGCGGCGCTTGTGCTGAGCACATGCATTCTCTGGGCGCCCCAAATAATGAACGACAGTTTTTATCTCAGCGAAGGCGTAGGCCGTAGATATGGTGCCGGGGTGACACCCTCGCTCTACCCGCGTCAGGCGGCAAAGTCGGTATCCCAACCGAGCGCAAACTTCACCTTTGGCAACTTAGGAGCGGCGGCTTATCTGCTTGGCAATACAGAGGCCCGCGTTTGGATAGATGGTCGCACCGAAGCGTATCCCCCTCAACAATGGGCGGACTACGTGCGACTGCGCAGCGGCGGCGAACAGGCGCTCAGCATCCTCAATCGTGACAAAATTCAAGGTGTGGTGCTGGCACTAGGCAGCGGCAGTTTCAAACGCCTAGCGTCAAACCTATTCGAGAGTGACTCGTGGTCGCTCGTTGCCGCTGATGGTGGTGGTGTGCACTATGTGCGCGGCGTTGCGATGTCGCGACCCAACCAGGTTTCCATTTTGAAATCGGCGGCAGTAAATTTGGCTCAAGATTCTGCCTTGAGCCCCACCAGAAGCGCCGACAATATGCTCGCCGCATCTCTTTTGTACGAAATAGCATCGATGCCTCTGGAGTCCAGCCAGGCCTTACAAGACGGTTTGCAATTACGACCAGACCACCCCACGCTCAACCACAATTATGGTGCCGCGTTGATGGCCGTTGGAAGTCACGAGCTCGCCAAGATTCACTTTGAAAAAGCCTTCCACAAGAATCCACGCTTGGCCGGCTCAGCCCTTAACATTGGCGTGTGTTTGATGCACCAAGGCGAGCCCGAAGCGGCCAGCAAACTCTTCATTCGATCTTTAAAAATAGATGCCTCAGCGGCTGGTGGCTGGGTGAACCTCGCAGTAGCGATGAAGCAGATTGGTAAGACAGAAGCGGCCATCGTTGCCTTGGAAAAAGCGATGGCCCTGCAACCGGGCAATACCCGACTGCAAGGCCAACTGAACCAGTGGCGACGCGAACCCTAGGCCGAAGTCATTTAGTACTTCACTTCAACGGTGTAGGTCAATATTGACTCGCCATCGGCTGCGATCGCGACATCATATGCCAAAGTGGTTGCGTTGATTTTGCGGTGTTTCATCGATTCCTCCACCACTTCCCAGTAACCGCCCACGGATTCCAACACTTCGACGATCACATCTTCGTCCTTATGATTGCGCAACGTGATTTCAAACGTGTGAC
>JBLIOK010000279.1:0-3138 GCA_047639735.1 Candidatus Krumholzibacteriia bacterium
ACATTGCCTTGCGCGTCGTTCACGAGGCCACCTCTTCTTTCCCATTCAAATATTCGGTCAACAAGTCACCGAACATATCGATTTCTGCGGCGGTGCGTTTTTCGGTGACGGCGACCAACAAGTCGTTGGCCCCGCAGCCAGCTATTCCATCCAGAAGCAATCCTGCCAATACTCCGCGCTGGCGAGCAAAGGCTTGGAAATCTTTTGCTGATTTCGCCAAGCGAATCACAAATTCATTAAAGACGAGACCATCGAAGGGCAAGGTGACGCCCTTCACCTTAGCGACACGATCGCGCAGGGCCCGACTGCGAACCAAATTTGATTCGCCCAATTCTACTAAACCACCAGAACCCAACATGCTTAAGTAGACCGTGGCGCGCAACGCGTTCAGCCCTTGATTAGAACAAATATTGCTCGTCGCCTTCTCACGCCGGATATGCTGCTCGCGAGTTTGCAAAGTCAGCACGTAACCGTTGTTCCCTCGATTGTCACTGGTGCGACCCACAATTCGGCCAGGGATACGGCGCTTGTGGGCATCGGTGCAAGCCAGAAACCCCAACAAGGGCCCGCCCCAGCCAGGATTTATGCCAAAGGGCTGCGCTTCGCCCACCGTCACTGCCGCCCCATATTCAGCTGGCGACTTCAATACCGAAAGGGCCACCGGATTGACCGCGGCGACAATTTCAACCCCAGCCGCAGCGGCGACTTCTGACAGTTCCATCACAGGCTCGATCAAGCCCAAGAAATTTGGGTTTGGAATGACAAAGGCGGCCACATCTGAGGTGAGGATATCGCGCAATGCCGCCACATCAGTGGTGCCATCAGGTCCAACCGGCACGTCCAAAACGGTGATGCCTTCACCCTTCATGAACGTTTTCACAACCCGACGCCAGCGCGGGTTCAACGACTCAGGCAAGGCGATCGCTTTTTTCCGTTTAGCCGCCAACATCATCGAAAGCGCTTCGTTCAACGCGGTCGACCCGTCATACATGCTGGCGTTTGAAACATCCATACCCGTCAAGCGACAGATATAAGACTGCCATTCATAAATGCCCTGCAGCGTCCCTTGCGAAACCTCGGGCTGATACGGAGTGTAGGCCGTCAGAAATTCACTGCGCGAAACAATAGCATCGCAAGCGGCGGGGATGATGGAATCATACACGCCGGCGCCCAGAAAACTGACCAGCTCTCCCATACCATGATTGCGCCGAGCGACCTTGGTAAAATAACGACGCACTTCTTCTTCGGTTAGCCCATCGGGCAAATTAAGAGGCCGTTTCAGTCGAATATTTTCGGGCAAATGCGCGAAAAGATCGGCCACACTGTTGTGGCCCATCTCGGCAAGCATGTCTTCGATATCAGAAGACGAATGAGGAACGTATGGCATGGACGGATCAGCTCCCGGTCAGTTTGCCGTAAGCACCGGCATCGAGCAACGGCTCAAGTTCGGTGTCGTCGTTCATTTTGATTTTAATCAACCAACCGTCATCCAGTGGGCTGCTATTGACCAGTTCTGGGCTTTCAACCACGTCGTTGTTGATCGCCACCACTTCGCCGGATATGGGCAGATAGAGATCGGCCACCGCTTTGACAGATTCGATGGTGCCGACGGTGTCGCCTTGGCTGAACTCAGAACCCACCTCGGGCAATTCAACAAAAACAACATCGCCCAATTCATTGGCTGCAAAATCAGTGATGCCGACCACAGCCAGGTCGTCTTCGACCTGCACCCACTCGTGTTCTTCGGTATATTTGCGATCATCTGGTACCATATTGAAGCCTCCGATTAAAAAGCTGCCGATTAAGGCAGGTCCCTTACAGCACTCGGATCACCTTTGGTCCGGGCCGACATGAATGGAAATTTCACGGTTTGACATGCGATCTCGCGACCACGCACATCCACCACTAACTCACCCTCGGGTGTGTCTCGTTCAACCAAAGCCATGGCAATTGGTTTTTGAAAGGAAGGGCTAAAAGTGCCGCTGGTCACAAAACCAACTTCGCGGCCGTCGTGCAGAATTTTGGCGTCCTGACGAGCAATGCCACGGCCAGTAATTTCCAGGCAGATGATTTTGCGCGGCACACCGTTCGCCTTTTGGGCTGCCAAAGCTTCACGCCCTACAAAATGATCTTTTTTCAGGCGCATTGCCCAACCAATACCAGCCTCAAGTGGCGAAATATCTTCAGTCAATTCGTGCCCATAGAGACAGTAGCACACTTCAAAGCGCAACGTATCACGCGCCGCTAATCCAATGGGCGCCACTTGCAGATCAGCACCTAGTTTGATCAATTCTTCCCACGCGGCCAAGGCAGCGGCGTTGGGCAAATACAATTCGTAACCATGCTCGCCGGTGTAGCCCGTGCGCGAGACGATCCATTGACCGGATGGACCAGCCAGCTCTAAGCCGGTGTAGAAATCGAGATCTTTGATTGCCCCGACGACGTCTTGCAAAGCCCCTAAGCGACAGAGCAATTCCTGGCTGGTTGGGCCTTGCACCGCGATGAGCGTGACTTCAGCCGTAGCGTCTTTCATAACGACGCCTTCGGATGGTATGCGCGAGGTCATCCAGTTGATGATTTTTTCATGGTTGGCCGCGTTGCAGACCACCATCCAGCGTTCCTCGGCCAGACGGTAGATCAACATGTCGTCGAGCACGCCGCCATCCTCACGGCACATGGCGGTATAGGTTATTTTCCCCACTGCAGCCCCGCTAATGCGATTCGTGATCAAACCGTCGAGCCAGGATTCAGCAGCCGGGCCCGTCACAAAAATTTCGCCCATGTGGGTGATGTCAAATAAACCGACGCTTTCACGGACTGCCGCATGTTCCGCCAAAACACCCTCGTATTGAACCGGCATTTCATAGCCCGCATAGGGCACCATCTTGGCGCCCTTAGCGCGGTGCCATGTCGTCAAGGGAGTTGTTTTTAATCCTAAAAGATCACCCACGGCACTGACTCCTGGTCACGAAATAGTGTGTTTGAATTACGGCCTAATCTAACTACGAACTTGTGCGATGCCAAGCGCGAAATGCCCTTTTCAGGAGGAGCTGAACATATCTCTCAACATAATGCCTGTGTATGACTCTGGTACAGCCATAACGTCCTCTACGCTGCCGCTAGCCACCAATTGACCAC
>JBLIOK010000280.1:0-3127 GCA_047639735.1 Candidatus Krumholzibacteriia bacterium
CTCAGAGTTTCCGTATTTACGCCCGGTGCGGCGCTCACAATGAAGTGCAGTTTTCGAGTGGGGAGATGGCTCTTCATCGTTTGGCAAGTCACTTTGAGAACCGGCAGCAGATGAGCCAACTCCTGCCGACGACTGCCCGGCATGATGCCAATTGTTAAGGGGCCTTCACGGTTGTTGAGTCGGCGTTCGCGTTCCGACAACGATTTCTCAAAAGGAAAGCTAATCCCATAGTCCTCCATCAAGGGGTGCCCCATGGCAAAAACATCAAACCCGCGATCAGAAAAATAAGAAGTTTCGAAAGGCAAGATTGTGCCCAAGCGGTCCACCTTGCGGCAAAACCCGGCTGTACGCCAACTGCCCCAGGCCCAAACCTGCGGAGCGATAAGCCAGAATACGGGAATACCCAATCGCTGAGATTTTGTCGCTAGTTTGCCGTTAAAACCCGGAAAGTCGATGGGCACCACAAGATCGACGTCAGAAGCCGCCAAAAACTCCCAGATCTTTCGCCGGATTTTAATGATGGTGGGCAGAGCACCCACAATTTCCGAGAACCCCATTACCGCCAATTCCCGAGAATTGGCCACCAACTCCACCCCAGAACCCGACATTCCTTCGCCACCTAAGGCAGAAATCCGGATCTGCGGGTCGAGCTTGCGCAATGCGGCAACGAGGGCCGCTCCATAGCGGTCCCCACTTGCTTCACCGCATGAAATAAAGATATGAGGAGATGGCCGTTCTGAATCCACCACATGCTCCAACCTGTTCGCTGTCAATTAGCGAACGATGCCGCGATCCGAGCGTCGAATGAATGCCATCAACTCTTCTATCAACGGAGTCAAATGGCACTCGGCGGCAATCCGTTCAAGTGCTTGCGTTACATTCAAACCAGACCGATACAAGACCCGGTAGGCATGCTTGAGATTCAAAATTTCTTTATCGGTCACGCCATTTCGCTTGAGACCAATGCTGTTGATTCCTGCCACTTCAATCGGATTACCTGCAACCTTGGTAAAAGGCGGCACATCTTGTGGCAATCGACTGGCGCCGCCGACAAAGGCGAATGACCCGATGCGCACAAACTGGTGCACAGGCGTCATGCCGCCAATGATGGCATTGTCTTCGACTTCCACATGGCCAGCCAAGTTCACCGCATTGGCCAAGACAATGTTGTTGTGCACGTGACAATTATGAGCCACGTGTACATAGGCCATCAGCAAATTGTTATCGCCTAATCGAGTGCAATCGCCTTCGCCCGTGGCCGGATGAATAGTGCAGTATTCTCGAATGTCGTTGTCATTACCGATCTCAATATAGGTCTCTTCACCCGCAAACTTTTTGTCTTGGGGCTCACAGCCAATCGCCGCACCATGGAAGAATCTATTGTTGCGACCAATAGTAGTGCGCCCATCGAGCAATACTGACGAGCCAATGACGCAATCTGGTCCCACGACAACGTGCGGTCCAATGACGGCATGTGGACCCACCTTTACGTTGTGGCCCAATTGCGCCGCTGGGTCAACAACCGCAGTGGGGTGGATCTCGGCCGACGCTACCGGCCTTGGTCCTACATTTTTGTTTGTGTTGATCGAATTCAAAATTCTCCTCCTTTGCAGCGACCTGATCAGCTGTCGACGATAGTCGACAGTAAATCGGCCTCAGCAACGACTTTGTCATCTACCCGCGCCACGCCCCGCATCTTACATAAGGGGCCGCGCAGTTTAACCAACTCAAGCTCAAAACGAATTTGATCACCAGGCGTCACGGGACGTCTGAATCTTGCATTATCGATTCCACTAAAATAGACCAATTTGCCGCGCGCGTCTTCAACATTACTCATGAGCAAGACGCCACCGACTTGAGCCATTGCCTCAATGATCAAGACGGCTGGCATAATAGGATGGTCTGGGAAATGGCCCTGAAAAAACGGTTCGTTGATGGTCACGTTTTTGAGACCTTCAACCCGTTCGCCCGGAACAATTTTCGTAATTCGGTCAACCAGCAAAAAGGGATAACGATGCGGCATAACTGCCATGATCGAACCGATATCCCAATGCTTCGGGTCGCGGGGCGGGTAGATACGCGGCATACGCCGTTCTGTCTTGGCCAGCAACTTGGTGAATTCTACATTCGTTGCGTGCCCGGAATATCGGGCAGTTATGTGTCCTTGGATAGGCATCCCCAACAGCGCGAGGTCACCAATCAGATCCAGCAGTTTGTGACGGGCACATTCATTGGGGAAACGCAGTTTTTGATCCCCAACCAATTTACCATCGTCAAAAATCAGAGCATTCTCAATGGAACCACCGCGCGCCAGACCCTTTTCCTGCAACCCTGCCACGTCACGCAATAAGGCAAACGTCCGAGCCGGTGCAATCTGCTTGCGGAAGATCGTAGGTCGCACCTCGATGGTGGCCTCCTGCTCTCCGATGGCCGGATCATCATATTTAATATGAAAAGTGACTTTAAAATAGTCTGCTGGTTCAGCGATGATTTCAACGTTGCCTTCGCGCAATCTGACTTGCTTGTTCACGCGATAATACAATCCTGGAATTCCCTGATCGAGAACTCCAGCTTCGTCGATCATCTCAACGTAGCCAAGCGAACTGCCGCAGGACATAACCGGCGGCTCACCCCCCGACAAACGGATATAGCAATTGGTGATGCCGGTGCCGGCCAAAGCAGCCATAACGTGCTCCACCGTGTGGATATTCACACCATCTTTGGCAAGGGTCGTGGCTCGGATCAAATCGTGCTCTTGCGTCACATTCTCTACGAGGGCCGGAATTTCTACGTCGCCATTGTCACCGGGCACAATAAACACCAAGCCGGTATTGATCGGCGCGGGAGCCAAAGTCATGACTGACTCGGCACCAGAGTGCAGCCCTACGCCTTTACAGGTGACTTCCGATTTAAGTGTTTTTTGCAGACAAAACAACCGTCAATTCTCCTCTTCAGATGCATTCGATGCGCCACTATTTTGCAGCGCTTCTATTTCCTGCTCTAACCGCGAAACCGTTTCAGCCAATTCCGTCAGTGAATCTCTCATTTTCGGCAATCGTTGCACCATGGCTTCCAAGCGAAACGATGCCTTTATCGCCTTGGCTGGGGTACCAAAGACCTTGCTGCC
>JBLIOK010000281.1:0-3058 GCA_047639735.1 Candidatus Krumholzibacteriia bacterium
TTCTCCAACAACTTGATCTGAATTTCGCCGTCGGAAAACCTGCTGGCTTCAATTTTGAGGGGCTCGATATTCAAATTTTTGGCAATACTATCGCCCAGCTCGGTGTGTGCGTTGCCAGTGATCACTACCAAATTATTGTGCATGAATCGTCCTTTATAGAAGGGGTGCAATTCATTTTTGGATGGTTGGGGCGGTAGGACTCGAACCCACGAATGCGAGGACCAAAACCTCGTGGCTTACCACTTGCCGACGCCCCATCCAAACCAATTTCGTAACACAAGCTCGTGAAGACTCTGGTCGTCGATCACCGTCTCCAGCCCCATTTGGCACCGGCCCTGCTTCGCGCAGAGTTTAAGTGATCAAAATTTTTCTTCCATCATCGACTGGTCATCATCTTCATATCCACCGCGTCCAGGTGGTGGAATGTCGCCATTTTCCATACGCGCCACTTCTTGACGATAAGCAGCGATAATTTGGTTTTCCATCCATTGCCGGGTCGACATATTGATCGGATGGGCAATGTCCTGGAACGTCCCATCTTTTCTTTTACGGCTCGGCATGGCGATAAAGAGACCGGTAGCGCCTTCGATGATTTTCAGACCACGAATAACAAAAGCATTCTCCAAAGTTATGCTGGCGAAGCCTTTGAGCTTGTTATCGTCGCGCAATGTAATCCTGATTTCGGAAATTTCCAAAATTTCTCCCTCTCCGTTGCGTGATCGAACAAACAGGCTTGGTCTCTAGCGCCTCACACCTTCGAGCTGCGCCCCGTTTGGGTGAGGTTTAACGACCTTAACGTACAAACCGGCGGCCTCAAATTCGGCCACAAATTCATCCAGATTTTCCTCGTCAGCAAAGGCGGCAAACGCCGTCGGGCCGCTGCCAGTTAGCATCGCGACAGGTGCCAGCTCTTGTAAACGCCGTACAATGCGCTGAACCGCGGGTTGAGAAGGCAAGACCGCCTCCTCTAATCTGTTGAATCCTGGCCAGTTCTCTTGTGGGAATCTGGCCAACATGGACTTGATAACTCCGATGTTAGCTTTGGGCGCATTTACTGTCAATCCCATTTTCAGCTCGGGGTAGACCTCATTTGTCTGCAACCTCAAGTGGGGTTTAACGATAAGGAATTGCCCGGACCGCAATGCGGGCAAAGGCGTCAAAATTGTGCCAATGCCACGCCCCATCGCCGTTCCGCCCTTGATAAAGAACGGCACGTCAGCCCCAAGAGCGGCCCCCATCTCTTCCAACTGCCCATCATCAAGCCTTGTAGCGAATAAATGATTGCATGCCTTCAAGACCGCAGCGGCGTCACTGCTGCCGCCGCCCAACCCGGCGGCGATGGGGATATTTTTTTTGAGCTCGATATTGATTTTACCCGACACAGAGGTTTCCCTGCAAAAATGGCGGGCTGCCAGCCAGCACAAATTGGTTTCATCGACAGCCAATGATGAAGCCCCATTAACAGTCAAACTTATTTTTGGCTCGCCACCTGGATATGCCTCAACGAGAGTCACCGTCAATTCATCGAAAATCTTAATCGCTTGAAATATGGTTTCTATATCGTGATAGCCATCGTGGCGCAGCCGCAATACTTCCAGGTGCAAATTCACTTTAGCCGGCGCCAGAGCCTTGACTGTCTCACCGACATGGCGGCGTCCTTTTTCAAACCCATTTTCAATTCTGTTTTGACTAGCCATGGCTATCTATGCCGCTCCTGTCGAACTGTGCTGATTTGTCTTGCGAATTCAGTCTGAAATTGCAGTGGCCTCGCTGCCGCGCCAAACAGATCCATCGGCGTATTCGTCAGACAAGGTTGCCCAAACTGTGTCGCCAAAACGACCTTCCGACAAACTGCGTCCAACCGGTATTTTGATTCTTTGCAAGCCAGCTCGCAACGGCGAAGTTAGCGCCGACACAAGCGAAGGCCGCGAGGCGCCAAAGGTGTTGTTCCCCAGCTTAAAGTCAAGATCCAGCAAGTCAGTGTGACCCGCCACCGTGATTTCTTCACGACGCGAATGACCCAAACCCCGTTCTTGGCACATGCGAACCCACGGCACCTGCTGAGGGTCTATGCCCGCCAAACGCATAGCCACCACATCCACCGCCAGCGGATCACTTCCGGCTAGCACCACATTTCGCGCTACGCAAAGTGACCTGCCTTCATTT
The DNA here is from genome assembly GCA_047639735.1 of Candidatus Krumholzibacteriia bacterium. Classification (GTDB taxonomy): domain Bacteria; phylum Krumholzibacteriota; class Krumholzibacteriia; order LZORAL124-64-63; family LZORAL124-64-63; genus JAGRNP01. The sequence goes on from JBLIOK010000281.1 coordinate 2,167, forward strand.
TTAGAAACACCCCATAGCGTGCCGTCCAATATTGCACTCAGATGAGGCATCACTTCACCAACCACCGCCAGCGACTCGGCAACTGATTCGGACAGCGAAGTGCTTCGAGGAATCTTAACTCCGCCCAAAACAATTCTTGGCAGCATCGCGACCGCGCCGGAAAGGCCCCAAACGGTATCGTTTGTCGGCGCCGAAAGAAGAACTCCACTAGAATGAGCTAGTCCGATGGGCAACTGCACGCCGCTCGCCAATGCCTCATCTAGCGCTGGGTGCAAGACCTGAGACACATGCCGATGTGGACGAAGGAATTCCGCCGTGACCTCGGGGTGTGAAAAATGGTCGAGCACCTGCTTGCGCAAAAAATTGTGCCCCGTTGCCTTTACGCCCTCGATTGAAACCGCAACCACTTGGGCCGCGTTCACGTGCTCACCCAAAGAGGACAACATCGCCCGCACCTGCCATGGTGCAACACCAAACCCAGGCTCGAAGCGATCGCCAGGTGAGTCTGCCAAAATGTTCAACGGATTTTCCAACGTTGGGCGACGAACCGATGATGGCAACTTCGCCAATTTCATCACACGCTGGTAGTCTTGTTCAATCGTCTCTGGCTGGGTCTCAACCAGTGCCACCACAGTTCGCATTTTCAATCTCCTTTGAACCTATACGCCGATGATCTTTACCGCAGTCGCAATCCACCCAAACACAACCAACTGCAGCGGAAAATCGATCAACAAAATCTCGTGTGGCCGGCCGCCTTTTTCTTCCAGGAAGACCAGATACAAATATCGCCCCATGCCTAGCAAAACAAACGGCAAAGTATAAATCAAATCTCGAGTGCCAAACTCTTCAACTGTTGACGGCCAAATTGAATAAAGCGCGTACATCATGGTGG
>JBLIOK010000282.1:0-3038 GCA_047639735.1 Candidatus Krumholzibacteriia bacterium
CCTATTTTGCTCCCCTGCAAGCGTGGCTTGAAGAAGAAAACGTTGGGCGGGACGTGGAATTCTAACCGATCCAACGCAAGAGCGAGCCGGCCATCGCTTGAATCTGCTCGCCCGTTTTGTAGTCCATAATGGATCCATTAACGCTGTGTGGTATAGCGTAGATCACGAATACTATAATCATGGCCAAGGCACACCACCATTTCCCAGTGGGCTGTTTCGCGGTTGAGGCCTTAGTCCGCCAAACGGCGACCAACCAAGCCAGCACGCCAATAGCCATTTTATTGTCGGTCCAAGCACCGCCAAAGGGCCAACCGGTCCAGTAAACATCAAAGGCGTATTTCTGCATAAAGGGCCCCAACACAAGTCCACCTAGCAAGAGAAACGCGAAGGCAAACCGCGCCAAAACTTTGAGCGAGGTGCCATTCGAGAACGCCTCGAACCCGCACCCCGTTGAAAAAAGCAGGCCGAGTATCATAAACGAAACGTGAAAAACGAAAAGGGTGTTGGGCACATCCCCTTTGAATCGGGCCACCGCAGCCTCGTCATTGGGAATGGCGACCTTCGCGGTGTCTTTGGTGAATTCGACACGGTACTCCAACTGGCCCGCCATTTTCTGACGCGGCAGCGTTGCGCGAAGCTGACCGTCGACGCGCTCCATGTGCAGGCGTTGCCAAGGCTCGTTGGTGGGATAGCGCCGCCATACGATCGTACCTTCGACTTCATCGTCTGGCACATCGACAACCACCGGCAGATCACCAGTGACGCTGTGGGTGCGCAAAAGCGTGCCGACCAAGGGCACGCCGGCGATGTCTGTATTGAAACGAATTTCGTAAGTCGGGCCCGTGACTTTTTGGTAGACCATAAAAGCCGCGGTGAGAACAAAAGCAAAAGTCCACAGAGTCAGCACGCGTTTCAATTTATACCTCTAAGGGATTGGTCCGCGATCAGACAGGACCGTGATGAAACATGGTTGCTCTACAATACTTCATCATCAGCGTGTGAACCAGAATTATCAGGAAGGCTAGGTGTGCACCATCAAGCGAAAGCCGCGGCCGTGAACCGAACGGATCTCAACCTTGTCATCTGCCGCTAAATGCTTTCGCAGTTTAGAGATAAAAACATCCATGCTCCGGCCAGCGTGATAGCTATCGTCCTGCCAGATCGCCCGCAAGGCGATGTCACGTTCGAGAGTGTGCCCCATATTCTGGGCCAACATGCCCAACAATTCGCCTTCGCGATCAGTCAGGCGCTGCACCGCATCGCCACGAGTGAGGGTCATCGGTTTTGGGTCGTAAATGTATTCCCCGATCGTCACAGGGTTTTCCGGCAAAGAAGCATCGGGGCCCACGCCCTCTTTGCGGCGGAGCACAGCATGAATACGCAGCAACAATTCCTCCATGCTGAAAGGCTTAGTGATGTAATCGTCGCACCCTAGTTTGAGCCCCGCGATGCGGTCTTCGATCATCGATCGCGCCGTCAAGAAAATAAACGGGGTGCCGCTGTACTGCGAACGCAAACGTTCAGCGAAGGCAAAGCCGTCCATCTTGGGCATCATGACGTCGACCAAGCACAGGGCAAAAGTCTGAGTCGAAAGAGCTTGCAAGCCCGCTTCGCCATCGAGGTGACGAGTGACAACAAATCCTTCGCGTTGCAAAGATTCTTCGATGATCAAACCTAAGTTGGGATCATCTTCCAATAACAATAAATTTACTGACGCAGTCATCGCGATTCCTCTTCGATCTCTAGGGGCGGCAGCTCGTAACACGGCAAACTTACCGTGACGGTAGTCCCTTGGCCAAGCAAACTATGCAGTTCCACGTATCCGTCATGCGCAGAGACCAAGCTATTGACAAAGCTCAAGCCTAATCCGTAGCCCTTCACATCATGACGATTTCCCGTAGGACAGCGGTAATATTTCTCAAATACGCGACGCTGGTTTTCACGAGAAATACCCATACCGCGGTCGCTCACTTTTACGATCAAATATTCATCAACTAAAGACGAACTGACCTTCAACTGTGGCGACTCCGGCGAATACTTCATCGCGTTGTCCACCAGGTTGCTGAATATACTCTCCAAATGAACGCGATCGCCCCACACCAAGTGCTCGCTGGTGGCCAATTCACAAGTGAGCTGGCCTCCCTCTTTTTCAATTTGGAGAGAGAACGAGGCGACAACTGACTCCAGCAACCCTTCTAGGGCCACCGGTTCCTTTTTAAATTCAACGTCCCCACGTTCGAATCGCGCCATCTGCAAAATCTTGTCAACCTGGCGATGCATGCGCTTGTTCTCGTCAATGATCATTCCCGTATAGCGCGCCAACGTTTGAGGTTGGCCCTGCACATCTTCTCGCAATAGCGCTTCACCGGCGAGGCTTACGGTCGAGATCGGAGTCTTGAATTCGTGGGTCATGTTATTGATGAAATCAACCAACTGGTCAGCAAAACGGCGTTGTTCACCATTAGTGCGCCAAGCCTTCACAAAACTAAAGATGATGACCGTGATAAAAAAGATCGAAGCCAGCCATAGCGGCCAAATTTGCCAAACCAGAAACATTCTCGATTCAGGGAAGGCCACCACCAAATCAAGGTTTGACGCAAACGGATCCAACGGGAAGAGTTGTGCCTTGAATGGGCTCGCGATCAGATCCGCTTCAGTGATGTTGTCGCTGGCCAGCAAGACTTCAGGTTCACCATTGCCAACAGGCGCAGCCGGGAAGCGGTTTCTGCCACGAGCACTGACAAAATCTGCTATGCCGGCCTTTTCCGGCCGAACGACACCAAAGCCAGGTTCGACATCGATGCCGAGGTTGAGCAGTTCATCGACCAGCACTTCTCTCATTTCCGAGAGGTCTACGCGTTCGTGAATCGGCGCGGGTTCCCGTGCGATCCAATTTCCCACGACGCGCCTCAGGTCCATTGGCTCTGTAGGCTGAACGATGTATTCTCGGTGGCCAGATGCGGATCCGCCATCAACGATGATCACAATCGAATCAGGCGCACTAAAATGTAAATCGTGATTTTCAGTTCCGCTGTTTT
>JBLIOK010000283.1:0-3027 GCA_047639735.1 Candidatus Krumholzibacteriia bacterium
TGCGCTGGGGAATCGGCGCGCTGGCCTATGCTTTCCTCGTTCTCTTGTCTCCTTGGGCCGGATATACAGATCTTAAAACGACGGCCCTTTTGGTGACGGGGCTGGCGATATTTATCGAGTCGTCATCTATGGCGTGTGACGCGGTGCTGCAGGCCCACGAGAAAGTGCAGTACCAGACGATCGGTCAGCTCCTTTCGGCAGTGGTGTATTTTGTACTCGCCATCGCGGCCCTCGATGCCGGCTATGGATTGATGGGTATCATTTGGTCCAATGTGATCAGCCGGTTGGTTCGTTTGGTGGTCATGGTGCCCTTGATGCTGAAATCGACGGGCCCTTGGCAAAAACAAGAGACCGCCGCCGAAGACAGGCCAACCGTGCGAGATATGGCCAAAATGGGCTTTCCGCTTTTTTTAGCGACGGTCTTCGGCATCTTGTTCAATAAAGTCGACTCGGTCATGCTCAATACGATGCTCGGCGATGTGGTGACGGGGATTTATGGCTTAGGTCATCGTGCTTTGGACATCATGATCATTCTGCCAGGGCTGTTTGGCACAGCCATCTTCCCGGCACTCACCCGTTACGGCCAGCAGTCCAATGAAGATGCCCGCCGACTCGGCGAACGCGGTATGCGTTACATGATGATTGTGATCGTACCGTTGACGCTTTTCCTGATGTTTGTCGCCGACCCTATCATCAACTGGTTCGACTCCAGTGACCAGTTCGCCGATTCGGTGATTGTTTTGATGATTGTGATTTGGGGCGTTCCTTTGCAAGCGGCAAGCATCATCTTCAGCCGTTTGTTGATCACGGCGAATCAGGAAAAAGTCTTCGTGCGCATTGGTCTGGGTTCGATGTTGGCCAATGTGTCGTTGAATCTGTTTTTGATCCCGCGGTACAGCTATTTCGGAGCCTCGGTCGCGACGATCATTAGCATGACCGTGAGCCTCTTGCTGCACTATCATTTCACGAGGCGAACAGAGTTACGGGTGCCGGTATTGCGCTCGCTATTTGGGCCGACGGTGACGGTTGCGGTTGCTTGGTTGTTGACCTCGACCGTGGTGGGTTTGGTCATGCCGGAGTGGAATATCAGTTGGCGGTATCTGCCTGTTCACGAAGGTTGGGCCGCGTTCCTGGTTCCCTGTGGCGCAATGTTGCTGGTCTATATTTTGAGTTTGCGTATTGGGCGGGTTATCGGAGCCGATGATTTGAACCTGTTAAAGGCTTTGCGCCAATCCAAATAGGCGCGCTGCCGTAGAGGGCGAGCTTCCTCAGGCCGTTTTGACGTATACGGCATGCCCATTAAGATTTTGCACACAGACTCGATCAGGCAGCGATTCGTATTCATGGACGAGCTTGGTGATGCCAGTTGTGCTCGGGAAGCCGAAATCGTCGAAGACCACCACACCACCGACAGGCATTCTGGACCAGACCCACTCGAGGATATCCTTCCCCGACTGATACACATCAACATCTATGTGACACAAGCGGAATTGGCGGTCTGCAATCTCAGCGCTCGTGTCTTCGGGGAAGATACCTTGCAAAATACGAATATTTTCCAAATTCAAGGACGCGGCTAATTCTTTGACCGTCTCAAGAGAAGTGTCGGCATGTTCGCCGCCGGAATAGTTGGCGTCGCTACTACCCGTTTTTACGACGCCAGCAAAAGTATCGCACAGATAGACCTTGGCATCGATCGTCATCAGGGCCGCACGCCTCCCCATGAGGCAACCGGTACCGCCGCGCCAGGTGCCGACTTCCAAGATATCCCCAGACAGGTGTTGGGTTTGATTAAGCAGATGCCAGAGCTCATAGCAGCGATAGATGTCGACCAGCGTGTGGTTGCGAATGGCGGCATGGGTTTTTTGGAATTCGGCATCTTTGAGCCAAGGGCTGTAGGTGGCCCAAGATATGAGGATCGAATTCTGACTCGGGTCGAGATTCTTTTCGACAAAAGTGCGGCGAGCCCAAAACAGCGCCTTGCTCATCAATTGTTTGCCATTGCGGGCGATCATTCTCTTCATACGAACAAATGTCCTTTAGTCGGCCAATAATGGAGCTTTTGACTGTCGAGAGAATAGTGTTTTTGGGCAGAACAAGTCCAGAAATATCCCTTCATTCGGCAGACAAGCTCTCAACTGGCCGCGCTATTTATATCAGCAGTTGATTTTTGCCCCCCAAATCGTGTATTGATTCCCTTTGTGCTTAGTCCTTTTGCGCGTTGCCGTATCGTAACAACCCATGGAGCACCACTTTGGATTTTATGACAGATTTCTCCGCTGACCTGTCCGGTGTCGTATGGGGCTGGCCCAGCGCCTTCCCGCTTTTGGTGGCGCTGCTATTGGTCACGGGCCTCATCATGACCGCGACTTTGCGTTTCATTCAAATCCGCAAACTACGCCATGGTTTCGACGTTCTGACCGGGAAATATGACGATCCCAACCATGACGGAGATCTCTCGCACTTCCAGGCTTTGACCACCGCCTTGTCGGCCACGGTTGGAATTGGGAATATCGCCGGTGTGGCCACAGCGCTGCATTACGGTGGTCCCGGCGCACTTTTCTGGATGTGGGTCACGGCCGTCTTCGGCATGGCCCTGAAATATGCCGAATGCACCCTGGCTATCAAATACCGCGTAATATTGCCAGATGGCAGCGCCTCTGGCGGCCCGATGTACTACATCGAAAAGGGCCTTGGCTCGAAGTGGAAATGGCTGGCTGTCCTGTTTGCTATTTGCGCAGTCTTTGCCAGTTTCGGATCGGGCAATAGCATTCAGGCCTTTACCGTGGCCGATCAAATCCGCGCCGACCTTGGCGTCGCGACTTGGATCACCGGCATCATTTCTGCCGGGTTAGTCGGGGCTGTGATTTTGGGCGGCATCAAACGCATCGGTGCCGTCACCAGCAAATTGGTGCCTTACATGGCAGCAATTTACGTAGCGAGCGGCTTGTTAGTGATCGTGATGAATTTTGGCGCGGTGCCAACCGTCTTGGCCGAAATTTTCCAATCTGCCTTCAAACCCGCCGCCCA